>VEPB01000179.1 GCA_012026715.1 Methylococcaceae bacterium
CGTCAAAGCAATCGCCGAGCAGAACGAGCGGGTACGGTTCTTATTGCCGGCGTATTTGGCCAATCTGAGCGTTGCCGAATGGCTCCGTGTGTTCCGGGACGCCAAAATGACGACGGACTTGCTGGGGCGCTTGGTCTGGGGATGGAGTCCCGTTTCGGGTAAATCTCGTCCATAACCGGTCACAAGCATTCCGGCGGTCCAGTCCGACTCTGTTTTCGCCAAGCGTCAACACACCATGGTCCGGTGGCTTGCGGTGTGAACTTCACGGAGTATCCTTCATGGCATTTCGATTTTCTCCATAAAACTGGAAAGTCACTTCCTTGTAGTCGTCGGCGATATACATCAGAAGAGCCCAGATGAAGACAATAACGCCGGTCATCTCGAGACTTTCCTCGACTGTTGCGATCATGTTGTAGGTCAGGGTCAGTTCACTGTGCAATTCAGCATATCGGCCTCCAATCAGTTCAAATCCTATCGCGCCACCGACGTAGAGAAGTCCTGCGACTATAAACCGGATTCTGGTTGATGCCGGGAGATATAAGAGGAACCTCAGGAAAAATATCCCAAGTGTGACCACAACCGCAATGCCTGGAATGACCCACGCAAAATAAAAAATACCCAGGTTACCGTTCCCAAGCAGGGCCTTAACGGGAGCAACAAGATTTTCATGTGCTTGAAAAGCTTCATCAAAGGCCATGAGCATGAAGCCCGCCGTCAGGATTGCCCATTTCGACGCATGAGGCGCGCTCTGATTCTGCTTGAGTCTGGTGATAACCGCCAGAAGCAAAGCCGCAATGAGTAACAGAACCACGGAAAAGAAGGTCGGTATATTTTTCTCGTGATCGACATCAAATAGTGGGACAAAGCCCATGGCATAATCATGGCCGAGGCGGAATCTTATGAATTGGCCAACAATGCTGGCAAGAACCAATAAAAATGTAACTGCACCCAATGCGCGAGCAATTGCTGTCGGGTTTATGGAGAGTTGGCTGTTTGGCATTTTATCGGTGGTTGCCATGTGTCGACTGGGGGTGGTATTCGGGTTTCCGTATGGATTTTAGCGGACCCAACCTTGTTGGTTACCCGGGAAGACTTCGTTTCCGACGGCGAATGCACCTGCGATGACTATTGTTCGATAGCCGGAGGAACGGAACAAGGCATAGCCCCTGTCATGTTGTCAGGTTGGGGTGCGACACTCCCCTCGATAGGGTTTGTCTTTGTCATCGCTTTCCTTGCGAGATGGCGAGTCGGTTTTTCGGCATGTCGCCTTTGAAGGTTGGACGGCAGCCGTATTACCTCGACCGTTTGGATGAAACAGCAATCCTCTCCTAATCGGTCCGTCTGGGCATACGTCCTCCTACGCAACGCGTAGCCATACCGGTCATTTGATGATTGACGACCCGTGATACGGGTTGGTATTCGCGCCATCGGCGAGCGATCCAAAGTTGCGGGTGAACGCCTGGCATGAGAATGGCGGGAGACCCATCGCGCTCGGGGCCCCTCACTTCATACGGCGAAGCCGGCCCGAAGTCTATGCGGCGTGACAACTCAGCGTCAATCGTGGGACGTCGAGGTGCTGCTCGGCATTCTGCAGCGGACGGTGGAGTTGCCGACAAGGTTGACGCTGCCAACATCGAAGTTCAGCGCGATCGCTGCAAACCGGAGGTGGATGCCGGTGGAACAGGAGCCAGGGGGCATGAGGAATTTCATTCTGGGACGCTGGCTTCGGCATTGGACTCGTCCAGCAGGCCGTGGCTGCGGAGCATCGCCTTGAAACCTTTCATCACCGGCCGCGAGATGGCGGTTTCGGCCAGCAGCCGTTGCTCGTAGACTTGCAACTTCATGTCCTCGTGCAGATTGCCGCGGGCTTTGGCGATCAGCCCATGCACCGCGCCATCCAGCATCCGGCCGGGGCGAGCTTTCACCGCGTCGTAGAGAGCTTCCATCACCGGCTTCTCGGTCTCCCGCATCTTGCACTTGCCGTCTAGGATCTTGAGCATCACCGCTGTGGCGCAGTCCACGTGAATGGGTTCCAGGGGATGGGCGGCCACCCAGTCACCGACCCGGTCGACACTCATGCCGGTTCCTCGCCGGCCGCGTCGCGGCGGGCGTAGTCCAGCAACGATTCCTCGATGGCCTCGCCGCCATAGCCGGAAACGGCGCGTAGGCCTTTGGCCGAGGGTTTTGCGGTGGGGCCGTCGCCGGTCTTGGCGACGAATACTGCGTGGCAGTCCGTTATGGTTTCCAGGATGCCTTCCATGGCGGATAGGCTGGAATGCTGGCCCAGACAGGTGTGGTCGACCTCGCGGGTTTCCAGCAACCGGCAGTCCCCCTGCGTCATCCGGTAGATGCCGAAGGTCTCGGTGTGTCCGAAGTGTTCGCTGATGGCCATTTCGATCATGGGAAGACTCCGGGGTTGGTCTCTGGGCCATGCAGCAAACTTTGTTCCAGCGTGCCGGAGAATTTCGGCGGGTCGGTAATTGTCTTCCCGAATCAGGCAGATGCCACGCGTCGAAGGTTCCGGTGGAGGAAGTCCCGCCGTGGCGTCTTTCTCGCATCGAGGCTATGTCGCGGCCCGAATGTCGGGTTTCGCACCGGGTTCTGAGAGGCGCACCCGGCAGCCGCCGGCGATCGCACCCACACCGGGTCTTTCAGCGGAGGGGATGCAGCCCGGTGACCGGCGTATGCCAAGCGTTCAGCACGGTGACGGGCCGATCGCAGCTGAGGGTCACGAAGGTGGGCTCACCGGTGTAGCGGCAGGAGGATGGATTAGCCGGAAGGACCAATGCCTGGAAATGCCACGACAGCCCGATTGCCGTCAGCAGGAGTAGCCCGTTGGCGATTAATCGGGCGCGCAATGGAACCGCGAGCAGCCCCAGGACGAAGGCGCCGAGCGCCGGGATCAAGGTTTGACGGAGTGGGTTGTTGCCAGTGCCGCAGGTGCAGGCGAAGGCCATGAACGGAGGGGCGAGCACCACTAGGAAGCCGAGTACCCCCTGGAGCAACCACCAGTGGAATCCGCTTGGGACGGCTACCGGCTGGTCCCTGCGCCTTGCGAACCAGATCACGATGGCGAGGGGAAGGGACAGTCCCAGCAGTTGGATTGCGACCGCCATCGGGGTTCAGCGAATCGCTATTGCACCCAACTGCCCGGGCTCGCCCACCATGAACCGCCGAGGTTGGAGCATTTGGTGCTGTCGCAGCGGATGACATCCCCTTCCATTCCGGGGACGAAGGGGCGCTGGTTATCGGTACCGGCTTGAACCGGGATGCCGAAGCAGTCGGCCACGGCCTTGAGCAAAGCTTCACCCTGCGGGCCATTTCCGGTCTTGCAGCCCCCGAGCGTCGCGATCGCTTCCTTGGTGAACTTAGGCGAGAGCTTTCGGAGCAACTGCTCCGAGGTTCCCTTGAGTTTCCCGGTCACGGGATCGACTTGCAGACTCTTGTTTCCCGAGTAATCCCAAGCGGTGCCCCCGCCGACCCCTTGATAACCGGGGGCTCCGTGGCCACTGATGAAGAGATTCTGGATGGAACTCGAACCGATGCGGGCGAGCACCTTCGTGACCATGTCGTCCACGCTCGTTACGGTGACTTCGTTGACGGTGAATACCCCCTCGATCCAGCTGACGGGATCGTCGAGGACACCTTGGCCGCCGTCGAGGACATAGATGTAAAGCCGACTGAGTAGAGCCATGTCGATACTCCTCCTGAGGGACATCCCGGTTCCGCGGACCGGCCGTCTGCTCCGAATGCTGCGGCGAAGGGGAGGCCGTGTCAAGCTTGCCAAGGTAACGTGGATTCGGTCTACTGGACGGCCTGACTCAACGCCAGTCCCGATGACGAAGCTGCCTCCCGGTCCGCCGGACCTGCCCCTGCTCGGCAACTATCTCGATTTCCGCGGCGATCCCCTGGCCGCCATGCAGATCTGGCAGCGACGCTACGGCGACCTGCTGAGGTTCCGGCTGGGATTGCGCCGGTTCCACCTGGTGAGCCATCCGCAGCTGGCGGAAGCGGTGCTGCTCGGCGGGCAGGACCGTTATCTCAAGACCTACGAGCCCGACCGGCCCGACGGCATCGCCCTGGTGCTGGGACAGGGCCTGGTCACCAGCCGGGGCCAATTGTGGCAGCGTCAAAGGCGGCTGATCCAGCCGTTCTTCGCGCGCAGCCGCATGGCCGATTATCAGGGCGAGATCCTCGCTGCCGGCATGGCGCTGTGCCGATGTTGGCAGGGGCTGCCACCGGGCGGAGCGGTGGATGTGAGCGCCGCGATGATGCGCACCACCCTGGAAGTCATCACGCGCACCATGTTCCACACCAGCGTGCTGGACCGCTTCGACCAATTCGCCGCATCCCTGCAGACGGTGCTGCGCTACGCCGCCGCCGCCCACCGCGGCCCGCTGCGTCCGCCGCGCTGGCTGCCGACGCCGCGCCGGCGGGCCTTCCTGCGCGCCATGGGCTTCCTGGACGATTTCGTCTACGGTCTGATCCGGGAGCGGCGTGCCGCCGGGTCGCCGACCAGCGACTTGCTGGACCAGTTGCTGGCGGCCCGCGACGATGAAGGCCGGCTCATGGACGAGCGCCAGATTCGCGACGAAATCCTGACCGTCTTCTCTGCCGGTCACGAGACCACCGCGGTCACCCTCAGCTGGGTTTGGCAGCTGCTGGCGAGGCACCCGGAAGCACAGGAGCGGCTCCATCGCGAGGTGGCCGAGATACTGGACGAGGGTGCTCCGTCGGTGGCCGATCTGTCCAAGCTGACCTGGGCCCGCGCGGTGCTGGAGGAGACCTTGAGGCTTTATCCGCCGGCAGTGGTGCTACAGCGCAAGACCGCGGCGGCGGAGCGGCTGGCGGGCTTCGATCTGCCCGCCGGGGCCAGGGTGCTGATCAACCTGTTCAACATCCAGCGCCATCCCGAACTCTGGCCGGAGCCTGAGGATTTCCGGCCGGAGCGTTTCCTCCCCGGCGCCGAACCGCCGCGCCACCGGCTCGCCTTCATGCCTTTCGGCGCGGGTCCCCGAGTCTGTGTGGGCAGCAGCTTCGCGATGACGGAGGCCCTGCTGCTGATGGCCGTGATCTCCCGACGGTTCCGCTTCGCGCCGCTGCCGGGAATCGGGGCGGAGCCGGAAATCGAAGTGACCCTGCGGCCCAAGGGCGGGCTAAGGCTGGCGGTGTCGGCCCGTTCATCGGTGCCGTAGGACGGGCTTCAGCCCGCCATCGCGGCAAGACCCATCTCAGGGCTCAGGCACGGAACCGCCAAGCGTCCTGAACCGCCGGCGGTCCCGGTCGATGGCCAGCAGGGGCGTACCGGCTCGGCCGATGTGGCGGGATGGGCTGAAATCCAGGGGTGGCAGCGGTACGGCGTCGAACTGGCGCAGGCCTTCCAGCGCCGTGACCAGCCTGGCGCGGCTCGGCTCCGATCCGGCCCGCTTGATCCCTTCCGTCAGCACCCGGATGGCGCCCAGAACCAGCATTTCCGCGCACAGGCTGCGGTCGCCGATGCCGGCTTTGCGCTGCCAGTCACGTAACACGGTCGAGCTGGCACTGGCCGGATCGGGTGGCGCGCAGGGGGGGGCGACGACCAGCCGCGCAGCGGCTTCGGACGGCAGATCGAACAGTGTGCTGCCGACCGCTCCGCCGGCGGGCAGGAACAGGTAGAGGGGCCGGCCGGGGTCTTTTCCAGCGGCGATCCGTGCCGCCAGTTCCGACTCGGTGCCGATGAAGATCACGGTATCGGCCGGCGCGTCCGATGGCGCCGCTTCCCACCCGAGTCGCTGCGGGGCGGGCCAGCCCTTGGCCGTCGCTGCGGCGTCGAGAATGTCCAGCAGCGTTCCGTGGCCGGTGCCCGGAGGAACGACCACCGCCAGTTGCGGGCGGGCGGGAGCCGCTGCCGCGGTGCGCTCGGCAGGTCCGGCCAGCAAGTCGCGAAGGTCGGGCAGCCGTTCCGTCAGCCCCCGCAGCCGTTCCGGCAACCCATCGGCGAGATAAAAAGCGCTGCGGGCATCGGGACGGGGAAAGTCGGCCACGCCGCCGATCAGCGGCACGCCGGCCCGGTCCAGCAGTTCCGCCACCGCCGCCTCGTGGGTCGGGACCAGGGCGCCGATCGTCGCCAGCACCGGGGTGGCGGTGATCAGCTTGCGGACATTGGCCAGGGTCTGCTGCCGATCCGCCGTCGCATCCGCCACGATGAGCTCGATGCGCCGGTTGTAGATGCCGCCGCGGCCGTTCAACTCGTCGACATAGGCAGTCAGCAGCGCCATCAGGTCGCGCCCGGCGGTTTCCTGCGGCCCCCGCAGCGGCGCGATGATCCCCAGCCGCAGCCGGTCGGTTTCCACCCCCGGCGGCGGGTCGGCCTCGATGCGCTTGAGATAGGCGGTCAGCGCGGCCAGGTCGGCGCGCTTCAACAGGTAGCGAGGCATCACCGGGTCGAGCGGATTGCCCGCCGGATCGACGCCTTGGGTCACCGCCGCGGCCAGACTGCGCTCGCTGAAGGCCGGGTGCTTGCGCCCGGCACCGTGGTTGTGGCCGTAAGGCTTGGTGAGGTTGGACCAGGTGATGTCGCCGGGCACGATGCCGCCTTCGCTGCGGCCGCGGCCGTCTTCGCCATGGCAGCCGGCGCAGGGCACCGCGTCTGCGTCCACCGGCTCCGAGCCGCCGGCGAGGTAGGCCTGGATCGGCCGGCCGGAGGTCCCGACTCCGCCGAAATAGAGCGTCTTGCCTTGGGTTTCCAGGGCCGTCAACGCTGCCGCCCGCGCCGCCGAAGCCGCCAGGAGCAGCGCCGTCAGCAGTCGGCGCGCGCCGTCAGTCATGGCGACGATCGCTGCGGTAGCGTTCCAGTTCCTGGCGGATGCGGTCCGGCGCCGGCAGGCTGTTAAAGCGGGTCCATTGACCACGCTTGCCATCTCCCACCAGCACCTGGGGCGGATGGTCGCGAAACTCCGCGGTATAGGCCCCGAGGCCCTTGAGCACCTGTTCCATGCCGGCACGGCTGCCGGTCAGCCACAGCCAGCCTGGCGCCGCATGGTGCCGGGCGGCGTAGTCCTTCAAGCGGGCCGGGGTGTCCGTTTCCGGATCCAGGCTCAGGGAGATCAGGCGGACCCCCGCGTCCGATTTTGCCTTGAGCAGTGTCTGCACCTTCTTGAAGGTGACGGAGGTCAGCGGGCACAGGGTGGTACAGCCGGTGTAGACAAAGTTGATGGCCACGATGTGATCGCCCACCGCGTCGCTGGCGAACTTGACCGGGTGGCCGTCCTGGTCCAGCAAGGTCGCGTCCACCAGGCGGACGTCGGGGCCTGAGGCGGCGTCCCGGGCGGCGACGCCGGGGAGCGGCGCCAGCAGTGTCGCCAGCAGGGCGACAAGCCCTGCCGGTCGCTGCCGTAAGCCGCGATTCGGGCCTACACTTGGGCCGCTGTGGGCGGGGTGGCCGAACCCTGGGTTTCTGTCTACTTTCAATCGATCAACGGTCATGGTTGCTATGTTGCAGAGGTCGGTACTGGTGCTGCTGCTCGTTGTCGCCGATGCGGCGGCGGAGAACTTCGGAGTGGTGGCGCGCATCAACGGACAGGACATCGGCGCCGAACGGTTTCAGCATTACTTCGACGACTTCCTGGCCGAGCGTGGCCGCAATGTGGCCACCATCCGCAACCCGGAAGCGTTGCGCAAGCTGCGGCAGGAAGCCCTGGAAGCGCTGATCGACGAGGAGTTGCTGGGCCAGGAGGCGGCGCGGCTGGGGCTCGCCGCAAACCCGCACGAAGTCGACCAGGCGCTGGAGCGCATGCGGGCCAACTTCAAGACCGCCGAGGCGTTTGCCCGACGGCTCCAGCAGGGCGGCTTCAGCGAAGCCGGCTACCGGGATTACCTGGCCCGCCAGCTGGCGGTGAAGCGATTGGTGGAGGAGCGCATCCAGGCCGGCATCACGGTGAGCGATGCCGAAGTGCACCGGTTTTACCGGGCCAATCCGAAGCGCTTTGCCATTCCGGAGCAGGTCCGGCTGCGCCACATTCTGATTGCCGGAGAGCCCGCTGCGGGCGAACGCTGCCGCTCGGTGCTGGCGCAGGCGCGGCGTCCCGGTGCCGATTTCGCCGGCCTGGCGCGGCGCCATTCCCAGGCGGAAAACGCCGCCGACGGTGGCGACGTGGGATTCGTGTCCCGCGGCCAACTGCCGCCGGTCCTGGACCAGGCGGCCTTCGCCCTCAAGCCCGGCGGAATTTCCGAGCCGGTGGAAACCGAGACCGGCTGTCATCTCCTGAAACTCGAAGCCCGCCGCAGCGGAGTGCTGCCGGAATCCGAAGTCCGCGCTACCACGCGCACCCACCTGGAAGGGGAAAAACGCCAGCAACGGCTGCGGGAGCACCTGCAGGTCCTGCGGCGCGAGGGCAAGGTGGAGGTGCTGCTGCCGCGCTGACCGCGCGGGCTTGATCGACCTTGGCCGCAGTGAGTGCCGGTCGGTGCGGCGCGCATCGGGGATGGTTGGGTTGCGGGACCCGACGGTGTAACGACGCCACGCCCGAGGCATCGGCACCGGCAGCAACGCGGGAACCTTCACGCGCCCGACCTATTTCGCCTGGGGCGCCGGCTTCGCCGGTTCCGCGGCGATCAGGCTGAACACCGGCAGGTCGCCAAAGCGGAGCTTTTCCGACGCCACACCCACGTAGGCGTAATAGGCACCGGCCCGCTTGATGGCCAGGTCCGCCTCGTACTGGCCGTCGCCCAGGGCGCGGGCCGGCAGTTCGGTGCGCATCAGGCCGGGCGCCAGGTAATACAGGACCTTCACGTCGGTCAGGCCGGTTTTCGGCGCATGGGCCTTAGGGTCGTCGAGGCGGAACTTCAAGGTCAGGGTCTGCCCCACCGCGGCCCGGCGTTGCTGGGTCAGATAGGTGATCTCCAGCGGTCGGGTCGCCTCGGCGAGCTTGGGGTTGACGGCGGCCGTGGCATGGAAGCAATGGATGATGCGGGGCGATTCCAGCAAGAAAGCCACGTCGTAATCCCCCGCCGCCGGAATCTTCACCCGCGCGGAATACTGGCCGGGCCTGGATTCCTTGAGGCTGCGGTTAACCACCGCGATGCCGCGGGCGCTGTGGGCCGGATTGCGGAAGTTTCCGGAGGGCGCCAGCATGCCTTCCATGTAGTAGTACACCAGGTTGTCGGCGGGGCTCGCCACCAGCATGGCGGCTTCCCCCACCGCTGCGGCCATGCTGGTCCCCAGGCCCAGATCCGCCACCTGCCTGGGCGGCGCGGTGCCGGCGGTGAAGGTACTGGTCTGCAGCGCCGTGTCCTGCCCCAGCCGGCTTAGTGCGATCATTCCCACATGTTCGCTGTCCAGGGAGCGGACATAGGCGAAGTCGGCGCTGAAGGCAATCTCGTAGGGCCGCCCGCCCACCGGGATGTCCTGCACCAGCCGGTTGGTGGCGGTTTCGATGACGTGAACCTTGCTCTCCTTGCTGTTGAGCGCCAGCAGCCAGCGGCCGTTCGGGGTCGGCTTCATCGGTCCCAGGCCCGGCTTGGCGGCGATGGCGGCGGTGATTTTGGGCTGCTCGCCGGAGACTACCGCAATGCTGCCGTCAACGCCGTCGGCCACGTAGAGCGCGCGGGCGGTGGCCGAGTAGGCCAGGGCGATGGGGAGCGGGCCGGTCTTGAGGTCGGCCAGTTTCTTCAAGCCGCGCACGTCGATCACCGACACCGTGCCGTCGTCGCGGTTGCTCGCGAAGACCCGGCTGTCGTCGGCGGTGAAGGCCAGTTCGTGGTGGCCTTTACCGGTTTCGATGTGGGCGGTGGCCTTGAGGGTTTCGGTGTCGATGGCGGTGACGCCCGTCTCGTTGCCCACCCACAGGTAGTGGCCGTCGGGCTGAAGTCCGAGCCGGCGCGGCTTGGCGCCGGCGGCGACGTTGTCAATGACCTTGAAGTTCTCGGTATCCACCACCGCCACCTGGCCGGCTTCCGGCATGCTGACGAACAGCCGCTTGCCGTCGCGGGACTGGATCCAATCGGCGGGCGGCCGGTTGAGGATGATGGTGGCAAAGAGGTTGGTGCGGCCGCTCACCCCCACCAGCGGGTCGACCACGGAGATGCTGGCATCCTGGTTGAACACCATCAGGTAGTAACTGTTCAGGTCCAGCATGGGGCGCACGCCGGCCATGCCTTTCAGAAAGGTCTCGATCTTGTCCTTGCAACTGTCGCCTTCCTTCTGCGACAGGCTCTTGACGGTGTCGAGCCAGACGCCCGGCGCGCGTCCCCTGATGGGCTGGCGGGTCTGGGCATCGGTAATGCGGAAGCCGAGGTCGGCGAAGTCGCCTTCCATCAGTTCTCCCGCGCCATTCGCCGGATTCAGGGAAAACTCCACCGCTACCCCTTTTTCCTCGACGCGCTGGGAACTGGTGGCGCCGGGTTCGTGCGGCCGGCCCTTGGCGGCCAGGGCCGAGTCGGCAGCCACAAGGATCAGCCACAAGGCGGCGATCATCCGGAAAGTCATCGGTCGGTCTCCTCGTCGGTATTCCGCGAGCGGCGGAAAAGCAGAGGGGGCGTCACCGCCCCCGTCAAGAGTGAATCGCAACAAAGATAGCCCAAGGGCCGGCCTTCCGTGGCGGCCCCTGCTGGCCTCATTCCACCCGGATGATGCCCCACAGGCCGCCCAGGTTGCCGAAGCTGGCCTGGTCGCGGAACAAATAGTCCCCTGGCACAGCCCCAGCCCCGCCCGCGCTGGGAATGCGGATGTCCAGGTGCGAAGCCGGCAGCAGGGAATCTTGCCCGCCCAGGTAGTTGCTCAGGGGACTGTCGCCGATCGCACGGGAACCCACTTCGAATCCGGCCATGGTCGGGAAGAAGCCGGTGGGCTTACAGTTGCCGGCGAGTCCCTGAGATGCCGAGCCGGGGCACACGTAAGGCGCTCGCTGCCAGTCATGCCCGTGCAGGTTGAACACCGAGGCGCGGGCGGTTCCGGTCGGTTCCAGCACGTGCATGCGGAATTCCTGGCCCGGTTTGACCTTGAACACTGGCGTCGCCGGATCGGCCGAACCGCTCCGCTCGTTGCTGTACGCCGTGTGAGCATCGGCCACGTCGCCGAAGGCCGCTCCGGGGTGGGCCGGATCGCCCCCGACGAATGGCAGGTTGGGCGCGAGACCGAAGCGGAACCAAAGCGGCTCGGAACCATAGTTTAAGGCCATCTGACCAGCGTCCTCGGCATCCTCCGAAAGTACGCTCTCGGCCGCGATGCCTTCGACCGGTGTTCCATCCTTGTGATACTGGTTCAACCCCTTTTGCAGCACGGTGACGAAGTCCTTGAACTTGGTTCCCACCGGAGTCGTGACCAGGGCGGAAGCACGTGTCAAGCGGGTTGCCGCCGGGGCGCTCCCCTGATGGTCCGGAACCGTTTCGGTCTCGGTCCAGGTGGAACCCTGCGGTTCGATGACGAGGGCTCCGATCAAGGACTTCTGGCCCTGTTCGATCTTGTCGGTGGGCATCAGATTGATGCCGCCGAATTCCACCGGGGTGGCAACCAGCCTGTACTGGCCGGCCGCGGCGGCCGGCAGCAGGCTCAGGTCGCCGGCGTACCACTTGTATTTCTCCACCCGCTCGTCGGTCGCTGTCAGCGGATTGTCGAGAGGATCGGCCAGGGTCTTGTTGGCACCGTTCAGTCCCACCACTGAGCCGTCTGAGTTGGTGATGTCGTAAGCGACCAGGGCACTATGGAGACCCACCGTCGCGGAAGGACGGACTAGATTTCCATTGAGGGTGGTCACCATGCTTGAAGCGCTCATACTCCTCGGCACGATCGCGGGCCACTGGCGGAAATTGTTTGCGTCCGGAGCATCGGCCCGACCCAGGCGATTGCGCAAGGTGACGGTAACGCATTCGCCGGCAGCGGCCCGCATCACCAGGGGCTCCACGGGAGCGTTGTCCTTGAGCTTCATGGCACTGGCCGGACAGGTCATGAGCGTCGGGTTGAAGGCCGCCGGTTTCTTGGCCGTGGCCGGGCTGAAGCAGCCCGGGCTGCTCAACGCGTCGATGCCGGGTTTTGGCGCCAGGTCCGAAGTCAGCACATACATCATGGCGGTCGGGTCATGCAGCACCCCGCCCTTGTATGCGGATCCGCGCGGGTTGAAGACCAGAGTGCCGCCATTGGGATTGAGCGGGCTGCCGGCACTGGTCGATGCCGGAATGGTCGCTCCCACGGAGTTGCCAAGCACGTCATTGGCCAAGACCACACTGAGGTCATAGTTGCGGGTCGCTGCCGTCAGCGGACAGACGCCGCTGAACTCGCTCTTGTTGGTGATGGTCATGGGACCCGAAACCTGCGGGTTGTTGGGCAATTGGTAGAGATCGGGGCGGGCGCCCTTGCCGTAGTTCCGCAACAGGCCCCAGGTTCCGTTCCAATAGCCTTCGGTGCTGGAGTCGGTCGAGTACAGGTAGTCGCTCCGCTTTTCCGAATCCAGGTTGTTGCCCAGCAGAGGAAGGATCGGCGAGGCGAAGGTGAACTGCTCCGAAATCGCCGCTTGCTGGCTGTTGCGCCAGCCGGACATCGGGTCGAAACCGAAACCGGAGCCGCCCTGCAGCCACTTGGTGCCATGGATCGAGGCGTTATGGGTCTCCTCGTCGCCGCCGGCCTGGATCTTGATCCGGATGCGGTCGCCGTAATAGGCCCGCAACATCGGCGTGAAGGGATCGCCAGGCCGAACCACGGCTGGTCTCGGGTGCAGCGGCGGCGGGAACCGGGTTCCGGCCACGCCGGCGTTGAGGCCGGCTACCGGCTGCTGATTCATCATCGCCAGCTTGCGGTCGGTGCGGCTTTGCAGCGCGTACGCGAGATCGCCCGCCAGGCCGTCCGCCTGGGCGCCGGCCTGGCCGTCCGGGCCGGTCTTGGACGGATCGTAGATGCGCAGCCCCAAGGGTTCGTTGCGGTAGTTGACGACCATGGTGCCTGGATCGTCCGCTGTAATACCTTCCGGACAGGGTCGCGGTGAGCCGTCCGGGCAGAGTTCCGCGTAGCCGACCAGATTCAGCGGGTCGGTTTGCGCGATATCGGACTTGTAGGGCGGGTTGATCGCGCTCTTATAGCTGTTGGCGTCGGGAGTCCTGGCCAGGCCCCCGAATTCATCCCGCCCGATGTAGACGCCTGGCTGATAGGCATGCTGAAAATCCGTGTATTCCAGGTAGAACTCGCGGTAGCTGTCGTTCTGGCCGTCGTTGTCGACATCGCCGGTGATGATGGCCGCTTGCCAGCTGGTGGGGCCGCCGTCCTTGCGGACGCCGTCGTACAGCGGTTGGCCGGTCTCGTTGTGGACCCAGCGCGAGCCAGCCGGTTCGACCAGGACGGTACCGTAGAGGCCGACCTGCTGATGGGTGGAGGGGCCGAAATGGTCGTGGGTGAAGATGATGCCCAAGCCCCGGTGAACGCCGCCGACGTTCACGACGGGATCGAAAAACCAGCGCTGCAGCGTGGTGCGGGCTCCGCGCCATTCCGGCTTCTGGTTGAAGTAGGGATGGACTTCCGCCACCAGCGGGGTGTCCGCGGCACGCCCGGCGCTGTCACTGGGGTTGCCGGTACCGGCAGGGTTGAGGGCGTTGATGGCGTCGATCCGTTCCACCACCGCATCGGGCGCCAGCGTGCCGTCCTCGTAGTTCCAGCCGTTGGCGGAACCGTCGGTGGTGGTCAGATCCCATTTCGGCAGGTGGATATGCTGGCCGATGATGTCGGTGGTGGTGCGGACCTGGTAGTCGTCCAATTCATAGACTTTCGGCACCAGATTGGTATGCAGGTACACGGTGCAGTCCAGCGTGTTGTTGCGCATCACCAGGGGCTCGGGAGGTTTCTGTTTGTTGATGATGGGCAGGGCGTCGTCCCATAGGGCGATGATGCGTTCCTGGGGATAGTGCCAGCCGGCTTTGTTGAGCACGGCGTCGAACTGTATGTTGGCGCCCTTGTAGATCCTCGGATTGTCGGCGCCGAACTGAACCGGCCCCATGGCCGCGGTGCCGCCTATGACACCATTGAAAAATCGTGGAGAGCCTCCGGCCGTTACCGGGACGCCCGTGTCATCGATGCACGGATCGTGAAACGGCGAGCCCGGTTTGGGACCGCCCGAGCCGTTGGTGACGAAGTCGGCGGGCGCGGTGCTGCCGTCCATGCTCACTTTCACGCTGGGATGCTTGCGAATGGCGTGGAAGGCCATGGCCACTTTCTCGATGTCGGTACCTTCTTCGGGAAACCAAACCGCTTTGGCTTTGTGCACTTCCTTGGTCAGGTCCAGACGGTTGGTGTTGGCGGTAAAGGCACCGGCCAAGGCCCCGCCAGCCGCGGAGATGCCGTCCAGGGTATGACGCGGCAAGCCGCCGTCCCAGCCGCCGTCCTTGGGATCCGCGCCGCGTGGCGCCATGTCCAGGGGAGGAGTCGGCGGGCGCTGGCCGACGGTGTCCTCGATGCCGGCTACCCAGAACGGAAATCCTGGGTTCTTGATGAGATCTTTGTTCAAAGTGGGGGTATTGGGACCGGCCGCCAGTGCCTGGCCTTCCGCCGAAGTAGGATCCAGTCGATCGCGGGCCATCCGGGCAACGCTGCCCACCGGGATGGGCTGCGGCTGCAGGGCGCCATTCGCATCAGGCCGTTCTACGGTGACGGTGTTCTTGTTGGCGACGATTTCCACCTTGCCGGGCATCGGCGGTAGAGCTTTGCCTGGCAGCGGGACCACCGCCGGGATCGGAGTGCCGGCCAGAATCTCGCCGTCCGGGAGCGCGCGGGCACGTGCATCGGGGGCGTTAGCAGCCGGTTTGCCCTGCAACAGATCGAAGGCTCCGGTGTGGAAGCCGCTGCCGCTTACCTCCAGGGGGGTGCCGGTTTCCAGGACATCGTGGTTGCGCCACAGCTCCCACATGCCCTGGGCAAAGTGGGGATAGAGGTGACAGTGGAAGATGGCGTCGCCGGCGCTCTTGTTGCGGTTACCGGAGCCGCCGAAGTTGATCTCGTAGGTGTAGCCGGAGCCCGGCCCTACGGCCTGGGCGTCCAGGTAGTTGGCGTTGTCGTCGTTGGGGTTGTACAGCCACTGGTGGTTGTGCAGGTGAAAGACGTGGTGTTCCTTTCCGGTGTGCAGGTTGCGGAACTTGACGAAGTCGTTGGTATAGCTGTGGTGGACGTTGGAGGGATCGTCCGGGTAATAGGCCATGGTAGCCTTGGGGCCGGTGGTGCCCGGAGCCGGCACGTCGCCGGGCGCCAGCGTTTCCAGACCCACGTTGGCGGGGATGTCGACCACCATGGCCGGGTCACCGACCGCGTGGGAGGTCAGGAAGAATTCTTCGCCCACGCAGTCGAGACAGTCGTGCATGGGCCCCACGCCTAAGCGGTTGGCGATGACTTCCGAGCCGACGCCTCCGGACCCGTAATTGACCATGAACACGTCGCCCAGTGCATGCAGGGTGTAGCCCAGGGGATTGCCGGGTTTGCGCTCGTAGAATTTGGGAAACGCGTTGGCTACCGCCATTTCGTCGTGAAAGACGACGGTGAACTCGCGGAATGCCTCCAGTCGGTTCGGCAGGGTCGGGTTGCGCTTGCCGATGCTTTCCAGAGGATAGGTGGTGGGCGGAAAGCTGCCGTCAGGATTGGGGCCGGTGATCACCGCGTTCAGATCGGAATGGACCAACTGGTTGCCGTCCAGCATGTTGAGGATGGGCAGCCCCGCCTTGCCTTCCGCGGCCCATACCGAGGGCGAGCCGTCGGGGTTGGCGGCCGGGTAGCGGGCGTCGTAATCGAGGATGGGCTGGTCCTGAGGCGTAGTGCCTTTGGTCGCCAGCCGCATCTCCTCTTCGGTCAGCTGACTGCGGTAGAACTTGGCATCGCGCGGCTCGACGTTGATGGCGGCGAACAGGCCGTTGGCGCTGTTGCCCGCGGCGCCTTCGCCGCCGAAGGAGGCGCCGTAGCTGGTAACCAGGAAGGTGCCTTCATGTTCGGCATACCAGCGGTAAACCGCCGAACCGCCGGGTGCCACCATGCTGTCGGTGTTTTTGCCCACGTAGCTGCTGTCGTCCTGCATGCCGCCCACCAGTTGCATGCCCTGGGCGTGGAAGCCGGCATAGCGGTCGGTCACCTGGTCGTTCACCGTCATTTCAGGCAGATGGCCGTTGTGGGGGTTGGCGGAGGGGGATAGCCAGTTCTCGAAGTTAACCGTCAGGCAGTCGCCGGCGGCCACCCGCAGCACCAGCGGGCGCGGGCGCTTGTCCAGGCGCAGGGTGGCATTGCCGGGACCGGGGCTGCCGGAGCTGGAAGCGACCACGTCACGCTTGAGGGCGTACATCATGCCGTTGACGTTGGTGGCGCCGAGCCGGTTGAACATCAGCGGCTGATCGATGGCGACCACGTCCGCCGTGATGGTTCGGCTGCAGGCGGCCGACGCATTGCCGGTCGACGCCAGGGCGGCCAGAGCGAGGACCGGTACCCATCGGGTCACCGGTAAACTGCTGTTCTCCCCCGCAAGCTCGTTGAACGAAAAATGGTGACTGGTCATTGCTCCCCCGGGGCGCACGGTGTTGATTTCGGGTTCCTGGCGGCTGGCGGTGTTGCCGCTGCCGCGGTTGCGACTCTCAACCCAGGTCGGGGCGCTTACTTGCCATGAGAGTACGATGTTGCTCTCATTTGCAGTAAGTGGGCCATCTAAAAAATAACAATTAAATCAGTGTAGTAAGAATTTTATCCGGCGAAATCCCGTAGCTTTGTAAAGGGATGTTTACAAATCATTCTCGAAACCGGGTTCTCTGCGGCCGTTATTGCCAATGCACAGGGGAGGCAACTCGGTGGGTGTGTAAAGTTTCCTTTGCACGGCCTTTTCAGCCCCGTAGCCCGGTTCGTGCCGGAATCCCGGTGCTTGGCCAGTCGGCAGGAGTGGCGTTTGGCAGGGAGACGCCGGCAGCCGTCCAGCCCACGTTCAACCGCTCACCACATTGGGGGTCTTCCGATAGGCTGGTAATGGCCGCGAGGAAAGGGCTGAATCCATCCAACCGGGGGAACTCGGCGCCCGCCTTGGGAAAACGCCGTTTCCCGGTGGCTTTGGCGCCAAGGCGTAGTTTGGCTGCCCGCAGCGGCCGAGCGGTCGCAGCCACTTCCCGAGAAGCTATTGGCGCAGCCGATTCGCCATCGGCATCGGGATGAGTCGGCAGGCTAAGGCGCGATTTTTGCGGAACTGGCGCCGACATCGGGTATCGTAGACAGGACTCGCCGTTGGCTTCGCGCGACGGCAGTGGCTTGACGATGCGGCCGGCGCCGGGTTTATTGAAGCATTTCCTCCGCCGCTGCGAGTCGGCGCGAGACAGAACGACCGACCATCTTCCGGGAGAGATCAGAGAATGAAACCGTTCGAGAAACTGCTATTGGAGAACAAGGCGTGGGCCGAAGAGAAGAAGCTCAAGGAGCCCGAATATTTCGAACACCTGGAGCAGGGACAGCAGCCGGAGTTTCTGTGGATTGGCTGCGCCGATAGCCGGGTGCCCGCGGAAATCATCGTCAATGCTCAACCCGGTGAAATCTTCGTTCACCGCAATATCGCCAATCAGGTCATCACCACCGACTTCAATTGCTTGAGCGTGGTGCAGTACGCGGTGGACGTGCTCAAGGTGAGTCACGTCATCGTCTGCGGCCATTACAACTGCGGGGGCGTGCATGCCGCTCTGGCCAAGCAGCGCCCCGACCTGGTGCTCACCAACAAGTGGTTGATGCACATTAAAGATGTCTATCGCCTGCATCAAGACGAGATCGAGGAACTTCCCAGCCGCGAGCGGCAGGCTGACCGTCTGGTGGAACTCAACGTGATCGAGCAGGTGCAGCGGCTGTCCCATACCTCCATCATTCAAAAGGCCTGGAAGCGCGACCAGCGCCCGGTGCTGCACGGCTGGGTCTACGCACTGGGTGACGGTGTCCTGCAGCAGCTCATCACCCTGCCGCCCGGCAGCATGATCAACAGCATCTATCAGTACGAAGATCCCTCCGATTGACCTGACGCGAAGGCTCGGTAAATTCCAGTTTGCCCACAAAGATCGGGAGTGACCTGTGATCCACAAGCATCTCAATTACTATGTCGGCCATTTGCGTGACGACCTTCCGTCCGGGGTGGTGGTATTCCTGGTGGCCTTGCCCCTTTGTCTGGGAATCGCCCTGGCTTCCGGGACTCCGCTGTTTTCCGGCATCATCGCCGGTGTCGTCGGGGGACTAGTCGTATCCTGGGCCAGCGGCTCGCAACTAAGCGTGAGCGGGCCGGCCGCCGGACTCACCGTGATCGTGCTGAGCGCCATTCAGACCCTGGGCAGTTTCGAGGCCCTGTTGCTGAGTACCCTGCTGGCGGGTCTGATCCAGCTGGCGCTGGGGTTCCTGCGGGCCGGCGTGATCGGCGCTTATTTCCCGGCGGCGGTGATCAAGGGCATGCTGGCGGCCATCGGCCTGATCCTGATCATGAAGCAGATTCCTCACGCGGTCGGCTATGACGCCGATTTCGAGGGCGACGAGTCCTTTCTGCAGTCCGACACCCACACCACCTTCAGCGAGATCGCCTATTCCCTGCGGGCTTTCTCGCCCGGCGCGGTCATCGTGAGCCTGGTCGCCATCACCCTCATGCTGCTGTGGGAGACCCGGCAGATCAAACAGAACCGCATACTGGCGCTGATCCCCGGGCCCTTGGTGGCAGTGGTGTTCGGGATCGGCTTCAACCTGTGGAGTCAGGTCCGCGCGCCGATTTTCAGGATCGCGCCGGAGCATCTGGTGAACCTGCCACTCTTCGGCGAACCGCTGGAGTTCGCCCATCACCTCGCCTTTCCGGATTTCAGTCAATGGAGCAATCCGGCGATCTACACCGTCGCGCTTACTCTTGCGGTGGTTGCTAGCCTGGAAACCCTGTTGAGCCTGGAAGCCATCGACAAGATCGACCCCCTCAAACGGGTGGCGCCGACCAACCGGGAACTCAAGGCTCAGGGATTGGGCAACGTGCTGTGCGGACTGCTGGGGGGGCTGCCCATCACCGCCGTCATCGTGCGCGGTTCGGCCAACGTCAATGCCGGCGGCAAGACCAAGATGTCTTGCTTCATCCATGGTCTGTTACTGCTGCTGAGTGTGCTGTTCCTCGCCCGTTTCCTCAACCTGATCCCGCTGGCCTGCCTGGCGTCGGTGCTATTGCTGACGGGCTACAAGCTGGCCAAGCCGGCGCTGTTCCGGGAGCAGTTCCGCAAGGGGTTCAATCAGTTTGCTCCGTTCGTGGTGACCATCGCCGCGGTGCTGTTGACCGATATGCTGAAAGGCATCGCGGTTGGCATGGTGGTGGGCATCTACTTCGTTTTGCGGGCCAATTTCCATGCCGCCATCACCTTGACCCAGGACGGCAGCAACTACCTGCTGCGGCTGCAGAAGGATGTTTCGTTTCTGAACAAGGCGCTGCTGCGCGGTTACCTGGAACGCATCGAGGAGAACAGCAACCTGATCATCGATGGCGGCAAGGCTCAGTTCATCGATCATGACATCCTGGAAACCCTGCAGGACTACGTTCAGGCGGCGGTGGAGGACAATATCTCGGTCGAACTGAAGAACGTGCGGGGCCTGTCGGTTCCCGCAGGGTGAGCGGCAGCGGTCGGATACGATGCTCCGCCGCGTCAGCGCAGCGGAGCCACCTCGCCGGTCTCGCGGAATCTCCGGAAATCAGCCAGCACCTGGGCATGGTCGAAAGCGAGTGGTGCCGGCAATCGATCCAGGGTGAAGACGTCGAGATGGCGGGCATCATCGGCGGCCTCGGGTGTGCCGGTGGCTTCGGCGACATAGACCGCCGTTACCGTATGTCCGCGCGGATCCCGCGCCGGATTCGAATAGATGCCGAGCAGGGCGACCAGGGTCACGTCCAGGCAGGTTTCCTCCTTGGCCTCCCGCACCGCGGCGGCTTCCAGCGATTCCCCGACATCCACGAATCCCCCCGGCACCGCCCAGCCATGGGGAGGATTCGCCCGTTCGATCAGGACGATGGGCTTGCCGGGGCGGTCCACCAACTGAATCAGCGCATCGGCGGCGAGCAGGGGGGTGACGGGTCTGGTCATGGCGTTCTCGTTGCGCAGGAAGTGGGGCGTCTTGGGATTTCAGGATCAGTAGTGTAATGAATTGGCGCCGGTGATCGTTTAATGGGGCCGGTTTAACGGCCTGATTCTCCGATTTCCTGTTGGAACTGCATGAACTCCTCGTTCCAGGAGTTCCTGTTGAAGTCCCAGCTTCCTTCATTCAGCAACCTCATGCCGAGGGCCAATTCCCGCTTGACCGGTTCGATGGCGGCGTCTTCGTCCAGATTCCAGAGTGCCTGCGCATAGAACAGGTGATTGAGGGGATGCTCCGGGTGACTTTCGACCGCCCGCTTGAGCAGTTCGAGCGCCTTGTCGCCGTCGCCGATGCCGGCGGGCCAGGGCGGTGCCTTCAGATAAAGCACGCCCAGTACCCGCAGGGGGCCGCCGCCGTCCGTGTCGGGATTCAGCGCGACCGCCCGCTGCAACTCGCTTTCGAGTCTCGGCAGGTTTTCCACGGCGAGCGTCATGTGTTCGCGGACCGCCAGCCCCAGATTGGTGGCCAGGTAGTAGTGGACCCGTCCATCCCCGTCGGCGCCCAGCGCCAGCGCCGCCTCGGCGAAGCGCACCCCTTCCGCGGCCAGTTTCTCGCGCGCGTTCGGATCCGGGTTGCGTTCCGCCAGATACAGGCAGAGGCGGCCGCCGAGGGCACTTCGCCGTAGCGCGGTATCATGCGAGCCCCGCAGAGAACTCAGCGCACACTCCAGGGTTCGGGTATCGGTCAGGGGGCCGAAGTCGTCCTGCCGGGCGCTCAGGCGGTCGAGCGCGTCCGGGGAACAGTCGGAGGCTTGGCCGAGCGGGACCGCTTTGCGGTGGAGCGTCGCGCAGCCCGACACGAACAGGAGTGACGCAAGGAACAGACAGAAAAGTCGCAAGGCTTCAGTTTCCGCCGGCCCACTGTTGGATCATGGGCTCGAATGCCGCGCGGTCGGCCGCCACGAAGGACTCAACCCCAAACATCTCGCACAGCTTCTTGCCCTCGGTGTCGGCACACATGCCCTCGAGCGCCTTGGCGAAGCGCGCCCGTTCCTCGGCCGTGGTGGCCTTGCCGTCTGCCACCAGGCCCATCAGCGGAATGTCCTCCGAGGCGAACACGGCTTCGAGAGGATGGGCCAGCTGCAGCGAACCCAGAGCGGAATACTGCTGTTCGTTCAGCAGCACCGCGTCGATTTCACCCTTGTCCAGCGCGCGCAACGCGCGAATCGCCTGTCTGGTCGGGGTGAGCTTGAAGAAACCGGCGGGATCGATTTTGCCCGCGAAGACGATGCGGCCGATGAATGCCGGCTCTTCCAGCACGGTGCCGCCCAGGGCTTTCCCTTTCAGCTCATCCAGGGTCTTGTATTTGCCTTGCCGGACCATGACCCGGTAACGATCGCTAACCCGACCGTGGATCTTGGGCTGAACCACCGGAACCAGGTTGTGGCGGTCGCGCAGTTCCAGAAAAAGCCCCAGCGAGGTGATGGCAAAGCCGGGCCGCTGCTCGGTCAGCAGGCGCTTGCATTCGTCGGCCTTGACGGTGAACTGGCTGGTGAAGCTGTTCTGCGGCCACTGGCCGACGCGCTCCACCACCCGCAGCAAGGCGTCCATCGCGCCTTTGGCGTCCTGTTCGTTGACAGCGCCTCCCGGATAACACACCAGCAACGGCGGATGGGTATCGGCAGCGGATGCTGCCATCGAGGTTAGCCAGCACGCCAGGACGAGGAGGATGGGATTCTTGGGAAAGGTCATGATTTCCTTCGTGGATCAAGCAACTGGGCGATGGCCGGCGCGATCACCAGGGTCGCCACCAGACAGCACAGCAGTCCGAGGGTGATGCTTACGCCCATGGTGGATACCCCACGGTAGCGTGCCAGGGTAATGCCGCCCAGGCCGGCCAGTTCGGTCCCGGCGGCCAGGCCGATCACCCGGCCGGCGATCAGGCTGACCTGCAATGGCGTGCTGTCCTTCAGCTCGAACCAGCGGTAATTGAACCATACCCCGTAGTCCACGGCGAGCGCGATGACCATGGGCAGGGCGACCAGATTGGCGTAATTGAAATCGATGCCGGCCAGGGCCATGAGTCCCAGCATCCAGCCGCCGCCGATCAGCAAGGGCAGGGAGGCCAGCACGATTCCCCGCAGATGGTGGACGGCCGCCGCGATCCACAGCAGGCAGACGATGACCGCCAGCACCGTCCCCTGGACGAAGCTCGTCACCACGGATTTGGCGAAGGCCTGGTGGGTAGTGGGAAAGCCGGTGGCCTCCGGCGACACGCTGTAGACGTCGTCGATCAGGGTATCCAGGCTGGTGGGGTCGTACACGCTCTGCGCCGGAAAGGCGTAAACGGCGATGGTGCCGTCGTCGGCGAAGAACCGGTCGCGCAGGGTGGGTGGCAGTTGCGCCGGAGTCAGCGGCGTGGCGTCGCGCCAGCCCGCGACTACGTCGAGGCCCTGGCCGGCACTGGCCAGCAGGGCCCGCAAGAACTGCTCGCTGCGGGATCGGCCGCTGGCTTCGTCGCGGTCGATCCGGGGCTGGATGGCCTCGGTCAGGGCCCGTGTCTGCTCCAGTCCATCGACCAGCTTGGCATGGCCTGCGGAAAACGCCTGTTCCTCGGAGGCATCGATGAAGTCGCCCGCTTCCTTCAGCACGGCGCGTAGACGTTGAAAGCTTGCTTCCGGCAGCCCGGTGCGGCCGAGTTCGGCAATCCGTCCGCTCAAGTCGGTCCGCTGGACCGTCTCGGCCATGGCCTTGATTTTTTGGGTACGGGCGGCGGCGTCTTCCGGAAACAGCGGGGTGAGCGACTGGACCTTGGCGATGCTTTTCAGCTTGCCGGCGGCGGCGGTGATCCGCCGCGCCTCCGCCATGTCCTTGGCGGTGAAGATGACCACCTCGGCCTGGAAGTCGCTTTCCGCCACCATGCGCCGTTGGTAGCGGGCGGCCTGGGAGTCTTCCGGGAGCATGGACAAAACGTCGTAATCGAAGGGAATGGCGATGCCCCGCTGGATACCGAAGGCGGCCGCGCCCACCGCTAGCAGGACCAGCGTGATGGCGAACGGGCGGGGAAGGGCGCCGCGCCCCGCCGGGCCGGGCGCCGCCGTGTTCGGCCGATGGGGTTCCGGCAATTTGGGCGGCAGCAGGGCGTAGAGGCCCGGCTGGACCAGCCAGGTGGCCACCAGGATCAGCAACACGCCTTTCGCGGCTACCAGGCCCAGTTCGGCAAAGCCCGGAAACTCCACGGTCGCCAAGGCCCCGAAGATCATCACCGAAGCGCCGCCGGCGGTCAGCACCGCCGTGAAGGAGGCCCCGATGCCGCGGCCGATGGCTTCCACCAGCGGCGTTCCGGCGCGGCGTTCCTCGGCGATCCGCGACGAGGTGAAGATGCCGTAATCGGCCCCCAGGCCGAACAGGATGGCCATGAAACTGGCGGTGATGATGGTCAGGTGGCCGACCGTCACCAGCACCAGGCCGAGACTCCAGAGGACCCCCAGTCCCATGGGCACGAAGATGATCAGCGCCCACCGCACGCTGCGCGCCACCACCAGGATCAGCAGGGCGATGAGCACGATGGCCGAGCCGATGACCAGCGCGATGTCCGCCTGGATGTTGGTGCGTTCCTCGTATTCGATCGCCGGCAGCCCGGTCAGGGCCACCGTCGGCGCGGCGCGGCCGGCAGCCCGGCTTTGCTCGCCGAGCGCGGCGGCTACCGCCTTGACCTTGTCCACGAAGGGCTTGAGTTCGCGGAACTCCTCGACCGACTGTTTGGGGTGGACGAACAGGAACAGCATGCGGCCGTCGCGGGAGGCGAAGTAACCGTTGCCCAAGCCTTCGGCGCCGTAGCGGGCCAGCAGCCGGCTCCAGTCCATATCGACAGGCGGCGGCTCTGCCGCCAGCCAGCGCTGCCATTCTTCCAGCAGAAAGTTCAGGGCCGCCAGGCTGTCCTCGGCGCTTTGCATGCTGATGTCGGCCGGGGACGGATGGGCTTTGATCCGCTCCAGGGCCTCTCGTAATCCGTCATCCAACGCCTGGCTGCCGGTCGGAAGATTCGCGCCGTCGAGCCGTTGCGCCAGGGCGGCCAACTGGTCCAGCCGCTCGGCGGGCATGGGCAGATAGGCATGCTGCAGCAGAAAGCCGGTATCGAGACGTTCGGTGGCCTGGCCGACCTCGGGTTCGGCCCGCAACCGGTTGGCCAATTCGGAAGCAAAGGCCTCCAGTTCGGCTCGGGGCCCGCCTTCCACCACGACGATCAGATCGGAAGCGGCGCCGAACTTGTGCAGGAAACTCTCCATCCGCTGGGCCACGGCGGTGTCCTTGGGCAGCAAGGCCTGACGCGAGGTGTACACCGGCAGTTGTAAGACTGCCCAAATGGCCAGCACCGAGACCAGTCCTGCGATGACGAGGGTCCAGTAAGGATGGCGGGCTGTGCGTTCGGCCAGCCTTGCGGCCTGTTGGCTGATCTTCACGATTGGAATCGCGGGTACGGGAAAGCGTTAAATTCTATCGTCACCGACGATCTCGATGGCCCGGTTCGGGCAGTATTTTTCCGCGGCGCGGGCCTTTTCGAGCAGGGCGGCGGCGGGCCGCTCGTCGAGGACCGTCAGCTGGCCGTGCTCATCCACGTGGAAGATTTCCGGGGCTTCGGTCATGCAGGTCGCGTGGCCCTTGCAGAGATCCCGGTCGACCACCACCTGAAAGATTGATCCGATGAGATCTGCCGAGCCGGTTTCGGCGTCCGTGCCGGCGGCGCCGGTTTCTGCGTTCTTCTTTCTGCGATACCGGATCGGGCAGGGGGAGCCCGGTTCCACCACCATTTTCCGGTAGTCGTCCCGGTAGCTGTCCGGGGCATCGGCCAGCTCGAATTCAAAGCGCCGCAGCAGAATGCACAGGATGGCCTTGATCTGAAACAGCGCGAAGGCATTGCCGGAGCATTTGTGCCGGCCGCCGCCGAAGGCCTGCCAGGCGAACAAGTCCTTGTCTTCCGCCCGTTCCGCGCTGTAACGGTCGGGGTCGAAGCGTTCGGGATCGGGAAACAGCTCCGGAATCCGATGGGTCACGGACGGCGCGGCGCACACGAACTTGCCGGCCTTGATGAGGTAGTCCTTCACCTGAAAATCTTGCATGACCTTGCGCATCAGGATGATGAGGGGCGGATGCAGGCGCAGCACTTCCTTGATGACATTTTCCAGCTGGGGCAGTTGCCGCAAGGACTCGAAACTGACCGTCCCTTCCTCGCCAAAGCGTTCGTCGAGTTCGGCCAGCACGGCTTGGAGATGCTGGGGATGGCGCAGCAGTTCGAGCAACACCCAAGCGGTGGTTCCGGAACTGGTGTGGTGGCCGGCGAAGACGGTGGCGATCAGCATCCCGGTGATTTCATGGGCGGTCAGCTTGCTGCCGTCCTCGTAGTGGGCGTCGATCAGCATCTGGAACACGTTGGTGCTGCGCGTCTCCTGCTCGGCCCGCTTTACCATGATGCGGGTGACCAAATCTTCCAGTCGCGCTCGTGCCTTGTCGCGGCGGCGGAACACCGGCAGCGGCAGGTAGGGAAACACGTAGGCGATGGGCTGAATGCCCAGTTCCAGGTCCCGGTAGATTTCGGCGAACTCGGCATTGAGCTCGTAGCGGAACTCCGCGCCCAGCAGGCAGTGGCTGGAGGTGTAGATGGTCAGCAGTTTGGTGAATTCCAGCAGGTCGGCGCTGCCGCTGTCGCCCCAGCCCGCGATCAGCTGCTCCACCTCCGCCACGATGAGGTCGGAATAGGTGCGCATGGGCTTGTCGCGCAACGCCGGCATCAGCATCTGCAACTGCTCGTTCTTCCGCTTGATGGGGGCATCGAATACCACCCCCTGGCCGAAGATCGGCGTCATGATCTTATAGGCCGGCCCCTGATCCAGCACCTCATCGGGCGCCCGGTAAAAGGCCTCGCTGGCCGCGCTGCCGGTCAGCAGCACCATGTCCTGGTGGAACAGCTTGAATTCAGCGACGTCACCCAATTGCTGCCGCAGCTGCATCATGAACGCGTGGGGGTTCTTGCCGAAGGCGCGGATGTGGCCGATCAGGGGCAGGGCGCCGGGAAGTGTGGGAGGGGCCTTGAAAGCTGAGCTCATGGGGTGTCCGGGGTCGGGGCGATCCTTGGCGGCTGGAAAAGCTTGTTATGATGCTTGAGCATCGAGGCCGCATGTAACCATCTTTCCCCGCGCCCGTAAA
Organism: Methylococcaceae bacterium; assembly: GCA_012026715.1. Lineage (GTDB taxonomy): Bacteria > Pseudomonadota > Gammaproteobacteria > Methylococcales > Methylococcaceae > VEPB01. The sequence continues at coordinate 26,236 of VEPB01000179.1, forward strand.
ACCGACCCGACAAGAAACTCCCCACCCGGAAGTACCCATGCCCGAATACCCCCGCGAAGAAATGGAAGAAATGGTCCGGCGCTGGATCGCCGCCAATCACGCTTCCGAGCGCCAGGGCGACTGGATCAGCCATCTGGGATCCATGTATGCGGAAGATGCTGAATACAGCTGGAACATGGGCCCGAACCGGGAGTTTCTCGCCCAGGGGAGAAAGCAGATCGAGGAATGGGCGCTGGGGGTGCACATGGAGGGCTTCGAGGCCTGGCGTTACCCCTACGACAAGATCCTGATCGACGAAAAGCAGGGCGAAGTCATCGGCATCTGGCGCCAGGTCGCGCCCACCCGGCGGGACGACGGCAGCGACTACGAGGTCGCCGGGGTCGGCGGGTCCTGGTTCCGCTATGGCGGCAATTATCAATGGAGCTGGCAGCGGGATTTCTTCGACCTGGGTAACGTCAAAGCCTTGTTCATGGAACTGGCGGCGGACGGCAAACTGGAGCCGCCGGTGAAAAACCGGCTCGGCAAACTGGCCCGAGGACAGGCGCTGCCCGGCGTCCGCCCCCTTCACGAAGCCGCCGGTTTCTGGAAGCGGCTTAAGGGGATGCTGGCCATGCTCCGGATCGTGGTGTTCGGGCGCTAGCCGTTCGACGATCGTTGAACCGGGCGCCGGAGGGTGTAAGAGGAGATCGACGCTTACCGCGGCGTTGCAGTTCGGCCAGGGTCGCTCGGGTCTTTATCCTTGGAATGGGATGGACTCCTCCCTTCCCTGACGGCATCGCGATGATGGTCGAATATGCAAAGGTCTTGATTATGCGGAGCGGGAAGCCGAAGGCCCGGCATCGGGGGTGGGGTGCACGTCGATGCCGCCGTCGGGGCGATAGCAGCCGTAGCCGTTCTTACCCTGGTGCTTGACGGCGTACATGGCCCGATCCGCCGCGCGGATCAGCTGCTCGGAATTGGTTCCGTGGATGCCGCCGACGGCGATCCCGATACTCACGCCGACCTGCACGGCAACATCCGGCGTCAGGGTGACCGGTCTGCTCACGGTGGCGACGATGTCGCGGGCAATGGAATGAGCCTGTTCGGACGGCACGCAGTTCACCAGCACCAGAAGAAACTCGTCTCCCCCAAGGCGGGATGTGATGTCGCCAACCCGGACACAATCCCGCAGACGCTTTGCCACCTCAATCAGGACCTGATCGCCGCAAGCATGCCCGTAGCGGTCGTTGATCTCCTTGAAACCGTCGAGATCCAGCAGCAGCACGGCATGGTCTTCGGTCTCGCCCGGGCGGGCCAATGCCAGCAGACGACCCAGCATGGTCTCTGCGACGTGACGGCGCAGCAGGCCGGTCAGGGCGTCGTGATCGGCCTCGTGACGGATGCGCCGCTCCGTCGCACGCCGCTCGGTGATGTCGTAGACCACGCCTTCGAACCGCTCCGAACCGTCGGTTTCAGTCTGATGGGATAACACGCAGTGCACCCAGACCGCCTCCCCAAGTTCCTCGCGGTTCAGCATGAGGTCGGCGGAAACCGGCTGGTCCTGCTGTTCGGCC
>VEPB01000182.1 GCA_012026715.1 Methylococcaceae bacterium
ATGCGCTGGTCGCGCCGATCCGATACCTGAAACAGCCGGGCCACGAACTCGCCGACATGGGGCGCCATCCGCACCAGCAGATCGGAAACCTGTTCAGGAGCCAGGCCTTCGCCGCCGCAGGCGCGGTAGGCGTCGAATTCGGTGGCCAGGGCCGCATTGCGCGTCGCCACCTCGGCGTCGAAAACCTGCAGCAATTGTTGCAGCTTCTGCGGATTATAAAGGTCGGCGTAGCTGAATCCCGGCAGATTCAGGGAGAGCGGCTGTTCGGTAACGGTAGCATTCATGCTGGAGAAATCTCGGCTGGACTAAAGACGGGAAGTAGAGCAAAGGAATGGCTCGAAACGGGACATTATAAAGCCCAAAGGGTCCGGATCGATGCCAAAACGTTACATTTTGGTGGCGCCAGGGTGGCTGCGGAATTCGCTGCAGCTTGTGCTGCTGCGGGGGCAGTGGGTTCTGCGGTGGCTCTCGAAAATGCCTCACCGCCATCGCACTGACGGGGGAAAGGTTCGGCTGGCGCCGTTGATTAGGCTAAGACGGTTCCCCTGGTGGTCGTGGTCGGGTCATTCCCGACGAGCAAGGCCTGTGCAGTGGAAGAACCCAGTGCTCTTCCGGCCATATCTTGGATCGATCCGATCGCGTCTTAGTGTCGTGCTGGACGGTGATTTCGGGTCAGGTTGTAAAACCAAAGGGCGCCGAAGCGCCCCTTGATTTGCCCATTCAGGCTGTTCGCCGATCAGTGGCCGGGGCCGCCGCCCGGATAGGCGCCGATTTGCACCGCCTCCATGGCTGGTGCCGGAGTTGCCGGCAAGTTGTCCTTAGGCGCGATCCCGGTCTTGAAGCTCTTGTCTAGGCTGTGGCACAGGTTGCAACCGATGATCGTGCCGGCCTTCACCGCGATCCGCTTCTTCTTGATGCCGCCTTTCTTCAGGTCCTTGACGCTGAAGTCGTCGAACTCGAAGATTCGGTCGGTGAGTGTTTTCGACAGCCGGGTTCCCTTGTGATCGCTGCCGTGGCAAGCCGCACACTGATCTTCGCCGCCCGGTCCCGGTTTCTTGGCGAAGTCGTTATGCCAGCCACCATGGCTGGTGTGACTGCCCGTTTCGTTGTCGATGGCTCCTTCCGCATCTTTCCACCAGGACTCGTCGAAGACCGGATGCATGCCGTGGGGACCGGCCAGATAGGCATGTTCGCTGTCGGGACCGACCAGCTTGGAGTCGCCGCGGTAGCCTTGGGCCACGCCGAGGTTTTTGCTGCCACCGTCGGTTGCGAGCTTGCCGTCCTTGAAATCGTCGGTCAGATGGCACACCGAGCATTCCGCGATGTTGCCGTCATATCCCTGCAACTGCTTGGCCGTCAGGTTGTCGTTGGCGTTCGGGTCCGGGTTGGGCCAGATCGCGTGGGAACCGCCATGACAGGTAGGGCAGGTGAGGGCGCCATTGCTGCCGCTGCCGTGCACATCAGGGCTCTTGCGGTAGAGTGCCTGGGATACCGGAAACGGTTTGTACTCGGAGAAGTTGTCGGCGGCAGTGCCGTTCTCGCAACCTGCCACTTTTGAATCTTTCGCCAAACAGCCATCCGGTCCGGGGTTGACCACCAGTTCCTTGCGATGCTCGACGACGGGAATGACGGCAAACCGCGCGTCCTCCGGATCGAGCGAACGGGCCGTCTTATCCGCTGCGTCGAAAGCGCTCTTGCGGGCACCAGCGCTGTAGAACAAGTCAAAGCCGGTTGACTGGCCCTTGTTGCCGTCGCCTACGTGGCAAGAGCCGCAATTTGGCTCGTCCAGCCACGGCCTGCGGAAGTCCGCCGCGGTAATGGTGTCGGACTTGTCCTCACCGTACTGGCCGGCACCGAACCAATTGGCGTCGTACTTTTCGTTGGCCCAGACGTTGCCCACCGCCAGCATGTTGCCGTGGCAGGCGTCGCATTTCAGGCCGCGGGCGTGGTGGATGTCGCGGTACGCTTTCTCGGTGGGGCCGGTGTGGCACTTTTCGCAGTTCTCCTCAGTGGCGATATTCTCGCCGTCGGGATAGAGCGAGGTGCCGTTGGGGTCTTGGGGGAACTCTGTTTCGGCCCAATCGTTCTTCTTGGCTGCCGGCGTTATGGTGGCCGGTGTGTAGGTGACAGTATGGGTGGCATGGTCCACCGCCGCCTTCATCGGCACGCCCTCGTTGTCATTATGCTGCGAGTCCCAGCCCCGACCGCCGTACATCTTGGGATGGCCGCGGTCGTCCCGAATCAATTCGCCTTTCTTGTGGGTGATGCCGTCAACGGTCGTGTCTTCCTTGTATACCTGCATTTTCCCGTGGAAAGCATGGAAGGCGCGGGAGTAATCCGAACGGGTGGTGGGGATGGCACGCCCTTTCACGCCAACTTCATGCCGGTTGGGGCTGCCGTGGTGGCTGGAGCAGAAGTACATGGGGGAGGAGGTGCGCCCCGGGCCGGCGGCATACTTGTCCTCGGTCATGTCGGCCAGCTGTGACGAATAGGTCTTGCCCGAGATACCGTACTTGACCATGTAGTCATGTAACAGCAGGGTGTTCCACAGAGCGGCCTTTTCCTCGTCCTGCCAGGATGCGATCGTGCGGTCGGCCGGCTTGTAGTCGGCGCCGTTCTTGAACTTCAGGCGCAGCTGCAGCTTCCAGTCGGAACCCGCGGCCGGATCGGAGTGGCAGATATGGGGCAGTGAGGCATCGGTATTGCTGGACGAAGGCAGGATAGGGCAAGTCTCCGCTGGATTCTTCAGGTTGACCCACCGCGATTCGGCCACACGGTCCTTGCGCAGGCCGTTGGCGTCGAGTTCCGTGCCCATTTCTTCCGGCTGCAGGGTATAGCTGTACTTCGCGTCATAAGCATTGTGGTTGTAATACTTGCCGTCGTCGCCCAGCACCATCTGGAAGGTGTTGTGGATGGCCGGCGGCCAAATGTCGTTGAGGGTGAAGCTGGTCGCTCCGGTTTGCGGGGTATCGCCATCGGGGAAACTGCCTTTGCCGGTGGCGGGACCGGGCTTGTCCGGGTTTTCCAGGTCTTGCAGCTCGCTTTCCTTTACCGGAGTTCGCCAGACCTGATCGTCGGCGGCGATTTCGCCCTTGCTGTGGCATTCGCGACAGCGGGTTTCCGAGGCGGCGCTCAGCACCGCGTCAGTGGTTGCCTTCACCTCATTTCCTTCTCTGGCCTGAATGCGCATGATCGGATAGGGATTGGTCCGGCCCTTGTCGTCGACGTCGCTGACGGGAATCATCTGAGCGGTAAAAGTGTTCTGATCGGCGTTGAAGTCGAACTTCTGCGGATCGTTCTTCGCGTAGGGGTCGGCGAAACCCGGCATCTGCCGCATGTTTAGGCCGTCGTCCACATTGCCGCGAAAGCCTTGGTCCGGCTTGGCCAGCGGATAGGTTAGTGCCAGCGGCGCCTGGAACGCGGTGTTCTGAGTGTCAGCGATGGATTTGCCGTCGGGGAGAGATCCTTTCAGAGCCCAGTTTTTGTCTGCATTGGCCGGTTCGTTAGCCGCTTCCACCCAGGGTTGGCGGGAGCGGTCCCACAGTTCGTTCTTGGCGATCACCGCCTGGTTATAGTCGTGGTCGGCGATGTAGAAGGTTTCCTTCGCGCCGGGCACGAACCCGGAAGATGTTTCCGTGTTGAAGTTGGTGCCGGCTTCATTCCCTGCAAACAGGTTCTGGCTGGTGGAGTTGATGGAATCGCCGCCCGCCGGGTCCGTCGAATTGGACCCGGCGCTGTAGAACAGGTCCACCCCGGTACTGTCGACGAACGCTGGAAGTTTGCGCCCTTCGGCATTTGGCTTGGTCTTTTTCAAGACTTGGGCATTGAGGCCATTGAACGGAATCAGCGGGTTGTAGGGAAAGTTGATCATGCTCCCGCCCATCATTCCGTATTCGTCGTAGGGCAGGACCACGTAGTCGTTCTCGCCGTTGCCGGATTTCGGCATGGCGTATCCCACGGCGGCCTGGGTCGGCTCGCTCACCTTGGCGGGAAGGGTTCCGGCCGGCGACACCGACACCATGACGTCGTCGGAGCAGGATCTTCCGCTGCCGTCGTTGACGTTTACCACCATCCGGTAACGGCCCGGATGGCTAAAGGTCTGGCTGACGTTGGGGTCGGTTCCAGCCAAGGCCTTTCCGGACAATTGCCAGGAGTAGCTGAGTTCCGCCTTCTTGCCCGCTTTTGCAGTTGCCTTGAACTCAACCGCGGCGCCGGCCACAACGGCCGTGTTGGACGCCGGTTGTTCGATCTTACAGAGCACCGGTGCTGAACACTCGCCATTACCCTTGACCTTTACCGGCTGTTTCAAGCCCCCGGCTTCAACCTGCACCAAGCAAGGCGCCACTTCCCGCTGTGGCAGGATGATGGAAAACTTTCCCGAGTTATCCGTCAGCATCGAGTAGAGCAGCGTGTGATTACTGCCGTCGTAAATGGAAAGCTGCGACTTCGGGTCGATACCGACCGTTTTTCCGGAAACGACCACCTTGTTCAAGGGGGCACCTTTAAGCTTCGCCACGAGCTTCGCGTTGACGACAAGTTTCGGTTTGGCGGCTAGAGCGTGCGGCGCAGAAAATGCCAGCAACGCAGCCGTCACCGCGGTCAGCACACGGCTACCGAGCGGAGGCGTCTTGTGTTGGTTCATGTTTTTCCTATAGGTGTTGTTGTTGTTGTTGACCTTGAACTGCCCGGTCCCGGTATCTCCCGGAGTTCGTGGGGTTGTTCGTCGGTTGCGCTAAAAGTCGGCGAAGCCGGCTCGCAACCCATCAAGCAAAATTCTCGCCTTTTCGTAGTGATTGGAATTTTCAATTAAGTCAATTTGTAATGGGCGTTTGCGCAGAGGGTGGTAAATCGAAGTGCGGCAAATCACGTTGTGCCTACGGGATTTGCCGCGAGTTTGGTTGGGGCGGAGAGAGAAGTCGATGATCTGACTCGGTGCGGGAGGAAAGCGCGCTCAGACGCTTCTAGGTCTCAAGGCTGCGGGTTCGGGCGATGCGCGGCTTTTGTGTGTCATTTGCCGTATCTGTGTGGCAGGTGCCGCAG
>VEPB01000249.1 GCA_012026715.1 Methylococcaceae bacterium
CTGCCTTGTGCCGCCGAGCATTTGGGGGGCAAGGGCCACCGCAACGTGATCTTCGACGTGTGGAGCGGACACGTCTGGGTCAAACACCCGAAATTGCAATCTTCCTAGTACGGAGAGTTTCAACCATGGCTAACCGAATCAAAGTAATGGTGGTCGACGACTCGGCCGTGGTGCGACAGGTCCTCACCAGCATCCTCGCCGACGATCCGGGCATCGAAGTTATCGGTGCAGCCCCCGATCCGATCTTCGCCCTCGACAAGATGAACAAGAACTGGCCGGACGTCATCGTGCTGGATGTGGAAATGCCGCGCATGGACGGTATCACCTTCCTGAGGAAGCTGATGGCGGAACGGCCGACGCCGGTAGTGATCTGCTCGACCCTCACCGAGAAAGGGGCGGAAACGACTATGCAAGCCATGGCTGCCGGCGCTGTCGCCATCGTCACCAAGCCTAAGGTCGGTCTCAAGCAATACCTGCAGGAAAGTTCGGAGGAACTCTTTCAGGCGATCCGCGGCGCGGCCCGGGCCAATTTGCGCCGTATCAAGGCCTCGCCGACGCCGCTCAATCCGGCGCCGAAACTGTCGGCCGACGCTATCCTGGCCCCGGCCAACCAGGCCATGGCTCAAACCACCGACCACGTGGTTGCCATAGGCACTTCCACCGGCGGTACCCAGGCCCTGGAAGAGGTGCTGACCGCCCTGCCGCGGGTCTGTGCCGGCATGGTGATCGTCCAGCATATGCCGGAGAAATTCACCGGTGCCTTCGCCGCCCGCCTCGATGGATTGTGTCAGGTGGAGGTGCGCGAGGCCCAGAACGGCGACCGGGTCATCCCCGGGCGGGCGCTGATCGCTCCCGGTGGCCGCCACATGCTGCTGCGCCGCAGCGGCGCCCAATACCATGTGGAGGTGGTCGATGGACCGCCGGTCAGCCGTCACCGCCCCTCGGTGGATGTGCTGTTCCGGTCGGTGGCCAAGAGCGCCGGCAAGAACGCCTTGGGGATCATCATGACCGGCATGGGTGACGATGGCGCCCGCGGCCTCAAGGAAATGCACGAAATGGGCGCCCGTACGGTAGCCCAGGACGAGGCCACCTGCATCGTTTACGGCATGCCCAAGGAAGCGGTGAAACTGGGTGCGGTCGATCGCATCGTCCCATTGGAACGCATTCCTCAGGAAATCCTCGCCGCCTGAACGGAGACTGTGCCGGAGGTCGGCGGCAGTCACTAAGCCAGGCCAAAGCGAACGCTCCTCGGGTTAGCGACTAGACTTACCTCCATATCCGAACTGGCCATTGGGTCGCTGTCTCTCCGATTGAACTCAGATCTTTCGGGGTCAGTTGACGAACGACGGCGCGAGGTTCGGACAATCGAGACCGCCGGACCGATTCTTAGGGAAGCGCTGAATAAATCAGCGACATTTGCGGTGCCGGGATGCATCGCCGAAATCGGAGGCTGTAAACCTCTGATTTTGTGAGTCGCCGGGAAACCGCGTTTTCCGGTGACGGACGCCGAGAAATCCAGGATGGATTAATTCGGTGTTTCCCTGGGCAACGAAGACAAAACCCAGCGGCGCAGCTAGAAAGCAAACCGGAGACTCACGTGTCCCTATTCAAGCTTGAATCCATTGGCAACCGCGTCATGGCCGCATTGGCCCTGCTGCTTATCCTCATGGCGGCCGTTCTGTTGACTCTCTACGCCCAGCGGGACAAGGCTAACCTCATCGAGATAGAGATCCAGTCGGCTCGGGATGCTGTGATGATGGCGGAATCTGTGAGGACCACCACGGCCCGAAAGTGGGAGCTGGGGGTGTTCTCTCCGGCCCTGTTGCGCAAATACGAGGCCGAGGGCGGTGCCGATGCCAGGGAGAAAATCGTCGGGACCGTTCCCGTGGTCAACGCCTGGCAGGCCGCTGCCGCCATGGCCAAGCTGGGCGGCTACGAATTCCGCACGCCTCGACAGGGCGCGCGCAATCCGAAAAATGAGCCGGATGCGGTGGAAGCCAAGGCGTTACAGACGTTGCAGTCAAACTCCCAGCTCACCGAGTACTGGATGATCGACGAGGAGCGCAATGCCCTGCGCTATTTCCGTCCCGTCCGGTTGACCCAGGAATGCCTCTACTGCCACGGCGACCCGGCGCAATCGAAGACGGTGTGGGGACGCGACGACGGCAAGGACATCGTCGGCTACGCCATCGACGGCAAATCGGTCGGCGACATGCACGGCGCCTTCGAGATCGTCAAACCGCTGGCCAAGGCAGACGCCGCCAGGGCCAAGACCTTGGAATCGGCCGTGCTGCTTGTGGCGGCCTTCCTCGCGATCATGCTGGGATGGATGCGCTGGACCACTTTGCGCATGATCACCCGTCCCATCGACAACGCCATCGCGCAGTTGCAACAGGCCCAGCAGTCCCACGACCTCACCTTTCGACTGGAGGATCGGGGCGAGGATGAACTTTCGCGGCTCGGTAGAGCGCTTAACCAGTTTCTGGGATCTCTCCAGATCCTGATCCGCAAAGTGCATTCGTCCGTGGGGGATGTTGCCCAGGCTGCCGGCATGGTGCGACAGAGCAGCGACCAGACCGCTGCGAGCATGCTGGATCAGCAAGGCAAGACCGAACAGGTCGCTGCCGCCATGCATCAGATGACCTCCACCGTCGAAGATATTGCCCGCCATGCCACGTCCTGCGCGGAAATGGCTGAACATGCGTCGACCGAGTCCCAGAGCGGCAAGGCCGTGGTGGCCAACACCATCGGCTCCATCAATCACTTAGCCAACGAAGTGGAGCGGGCGGCCGAGGTGATTCGCCAGGTGGAAAGCGACAGCACCCAGATCGGCGCGATCGTCGATGTGGTGCGGGGGATCTCCGAACAAACCAACCTGCTGGCCTTGAATGCCGCCATCGAAGCGGCCCGGGCCGGCGAACAAGGTCGTGGTTTCGCGGTGGTGGCGGATGAAGTACGCATCCTGGCCAACCGGACCCAGGACGCTACCACCCGTATTCAAGGGATGATTGCCCAATTGCAAGAAGGTACCCAACAGGCGGTGAAGGTGATGGCGGAAGGCCGCGCCAAGGCCCGCGAGGGTGTCGACGTCGCCGCCAAAGCGGGTGAATCCCTGGAGGCAATCACCAATGCGGTGTTCGAGATCTCCAATATGAATGCCTCTATTGCGAGCGCCGCCGTGGAGCAGGCGGCGGTATCGGAGGACATCAACCGCAACGTGCTCAACATCAGCGAAGAAGGCGCTAGAGCCGGGGACTGCGCCCGCGAAACCTCCCGGAGCAGCCAGCAGATGTCGGAGCTCGCCACCTCGCTGCTGCAGGACGCCAGCGTCTTCAAAGTCTGAACAAATGCCGTGAACCGTGAAGAGGGACTGGAATGGCGCTGATTTCGGTAGCGCCGGCAAAGGTGCAGGAAGGCCCGGCCGGCGGTATTCGCACGCTTTACTTTTTAGTGAGCCTGTCGGCGCCGGTGGAACAGGATGTCCGGGTCGACTACGCCACGGCCGACGGTAGCGGCAACAATCTCGCAACGGCGGGGCAAGACTACACGGCCATTGCCAGCGGCACGCTTACCGTGAGAGCCGGCCAAACCCAGGGCATCATCGCCGTGGAGGTTCTGGGCGACGCGGTGAAGGAAGCGTCCGAATCCTTCAATCTGGTTCTGTCGAATCCGGTCGGCGCAGGCTTCGTCAAAGGAACGACGCTCACCGCCAAGGGCACCATCGAAGATCCTTCGCCCACCCTGACCGTGGCAGCGGTGAAGATTGCCGAAGGCCCCAGCGACGGCAACCGCACGCTGATCGTGCCGGTGACCCTTTCGGCCCCGGCGCAACAGGACGTGGTGGTGCACTATGCCAGCGCCGACTCCGCTTCGGCCAACGCGGCGACCGCCGGCATCGACTATCAGGCGGTATCCGGCAGTCTCACCATCCGCGCCGGTCAAACGGCCGGGGCCATTGCCGTCAACATTCTGGGCGACGGCGTGAAGGAAGCCAACGAGTCCTTCAACCTGGTGTTCTCCGACCCCCTTGGCGCCGGCTTCGCCAAGGGCGACAGCCTCACCGCCGCGGTGACCATTCAGGACAACGCTCCACTGATCAGCGTAGCCGCGGCGAATGTCGTTGAAGGGGTCGACGGCGCCAGCTCCGACTTGGTATTCACGGTCGCCCTGTCAGCCCCGGCGCAGCAGACCGTTACCGTGGACTATGCCACCGCCGATGGCAGTGGCGCCAATCCGGCGACCGCCGGCAGTGACTATATCCCGGAGCTATCGGGCAGATTGACGATCTTGGAGGGCCGCAGCGCGGGCTATATCACCGTCGCGATTCCCGGCGACGCGGTCAGGGAAGCCAGTGAAAATTTCAAGTTGATCCTGTCCAGCCCGGTGGGTGCTGGATTCACCAAAGGCGACACCCTCACCGCCACAGGTACCATCGTCGATCCATCCCCCACGTTGACGGTGACTCCCGCCAAATTGCTGGAAGGCGGCAGTGGCGATAGTCGGACCATGTTGTTCGCCGTCACTCTGTCGGTGCCAGCCTTGCAAGACGTCTCCGTCAGCTACTCCACCCAGGAGTCCGGTTTGGCCAAGGCTGCCACCGCCGGAGAAGACTTTCTGTCGGTGAACGGCGCCAAGCTCACGATCCCTGCCGGGCAAAGCGCCGGCTACATTCCAGTCACCATCCTCGGCGACAACGTCCAGGAAGCCAATGAGGTGTTCAATCTGGTGCTCACCGATCCGGTCGGTGCCGGCTTCAGCAAAGGCAGCAGTCTGACCGCAGTCGGCACCATCCTGGACGACGAGAGCGTTCCGGTAACGCCCAAGGCGGATTTCGTGCTGACCCCAGCCAAGGCCAGCGAACGCGGTTTCGATGGGGCCGCCCCACACGTGGAGTTCCCCGTGATCCTGTCTGCACCCGCCGACACCACGGTCAAAGTGAAGTTCAAAACGGTCGACGGGACTGGCAGCAATCCGGCCCTTGCCGGCAAGGACTATGTCGCGGCGACCGGCGAGTTGGTGTTCCAGCCCGGCGAAACCCTCAAATATGTCGATGTCGACATTCTGCGCGATCGCCTCAAGGAAACTGACGAAAGCTTCAGCCTCAACCTTTACGATGCGCGCGGCGCCGGTTTGGACACCACCCCGACCCTGACCGCGACCGGCACCATCGTCGACGACGAACCCACCTTGTCGGTGGTTGCGCCCGACATTCGGGAGGGCAACCGGGGGGACATCAACGTCCTGCAAATACCGGTCACCCTGTCGGCCCCCGCCGGCAATCCCGTCACGGTCCGCTACCACACCGCCGACGGCACCGGCGATGGCCGGGCAACGGCCGGCAAGGATTACCAGGCCATCTCCGGAACCTTGCGCTTTGATCCCGGCGAGACCACAGCGTATGTCTATGTCACGGTGCTCGGCGACAATATCAAGGAGGCCGCCGAGCATTTCGATCTCATCCTGAACCGGCCCAAGGGGGCGGGGTTTTCCAGCGGTACCAGCCTCAAGGTCAGCCCGACCCTATTCGATAACGAACCGGTCATCTCCGCTACTGGCGCCAAGGTGGAGGAAGGCAATCTGGGCGATTTCGTGGCGCTGCGTTTTCCGGTGACTCTGTCGGAGCCTACTTCCATTCCGGTCACCGTTCGTTACAAGGCCGTCCCGATCGATGGCCCTGCCACGGCCACGCCGGGCAAGGATTTCTTCGACCCGACAGGCAAGGTGACCTTCGCGCCGGGGGAAACCCTCGCCTACATCACCATGGCCGTGGAGAGCGGGCACCGATTCGAGCCGGACGAAAGCTTTGACCTGGTTTTGTTCAGGCCTCGCGGTGCAGGTTTCGCCGACGGCAGCACCCTGACGGTCCAGGGCACCATAAGCAACGACGAACCCACGATTACGGCGGTTCCAGCGACCTTTGGCGAAGGCAATTTGGGTGATACCGGCGACATGCGGTTCGCGGTATTTCTCTCGCATCCTTACAGTCA
>VEPB01000302.1 GCA_012026715.1 Methylococcaceae bacterium
CGGCGCCGGCATCGCCCGCGCCCTGCACGCCGCGGGCTACCGGATCGCGCTGCACTGCCACCACTCCGTCGATGCAGCCGAGCTTCTGGCGGTTGAACTCAACCGGAACCGGCCGGGCAGCGTTCAAATTTTCCGAGCGGATCTGCTGAATCAGAAGGAGCTAGAGGAGCTTCCTGAACGAGTCGTGGCGTGCTGGGGACGGCTGGATGCCCTGATCAACAATGCCTCCCGGTTTTACCCGACCCCCGTCGGCGAAGCCACCCGATCCCAGTGGGAGGATCTGCTAGGAAGCAATCTAGCAGCGCCTTACTTCCTGATTCAGTCCGCCCTGCCCCATCTGCGTCGGCACCACGGCGCCATCGTCAACCTCGCCGACATCCACGCCGAAAGGGGTTTGCCGCTATACACCATCTACGCGGCGTCCAAGGCCGGTTTGATTGCGTTGACCCGTAGCCTGGCCCGGGAACTGGCGCCGGAGATACGGGTGAACGCGGTGGCGCCGGGCGCCATTCTGTGGCCGGAGGAAATCGCCGACGAGGAATCGCAGCGTCGCATTCTTGCCGGCATCCCCTTCGGACGGCTCGGCGGTGTGGAGGATATTGCCGACGCAGTCCGGTTTTTGGTCGAAGCGCCCTACATCACCGGGCAAGTCCTCGCGGTGGATGGCGGCCGCAGCCTGGCCGGCTGATCAGCCGGAAACCTGAGCGTCGGGGCCGCGCCGGAGCGGTACCCGGCTTTGCCGCGCCAAGGATTTGTCATAGTCAGCCCAAAGCGCGGCAATTGACCGGTTCAAAGTCGGATGGATCCGGTCGCCTGCAATTTCGGCCAACGGCTCCAACATGAAGGCATAGCGTGTGATGTCTTCCCTCGGCAACTTGAGCCGGCCGGAATCGATGATCCGGTCGCCATAGAGCAGCAGGTCGATATCCAGGGTTCTGGGGGCGAACTTCTTGCATTGTCGGGTTCGACCGTGACGCGCTTCGATACTGCTGAGTATTTCCACGACCCGCTCAGGCCCCAATTCGGTGTCGAATCCCACCGCCAGGTTGTAGAACGGGTCTCCTTCGAAACCCACGGCTTCGCTCTCGAAAACGCTGGAAATCGTCAAGGAGCCGAACGCCTGCTCCAGATCGTCCAGTGCGCCACGGATGTGGGTTTCCCGGTCGATGTTGCTGCCCAGGCTCAGATAGACGGCGGACATGTCAGGAGCGTTGCCCGCGCTCGATGACAACGCCGACGTCGCTGGCACCGCTGATGGCGCCTTTCTTGTTCAGACTCACCCGAACCCACGGTGTCGGAAATTCCTGCAGAATCAGGCCGGCAACCCGCTCGGCCAGGGTTTCCACCAAAAAGAACTCGCTGCTTTCGACGAAGGCGGCCACCCGCTTGGACAGTGCCTTGTAATCGAGGGCGTCGTCGATGGAGTCGGTCGCCGCGGCGCGGCGGATATCCGTCTCCATTTCCAGATCGAGCAGTATGGTCTGGCGGATTCGCCGCTCCCAATCGTAAATGCCGATGATCGTCTCGATCTTCAGGCCGCGCAAAAATATAATGTCCATCACCGGTCCGCTAGGCTTGTTGTAGCCGGATTTGGTACCACATCTCGCTTCTCCGACACAACCATACTCCGGCAGGTCACAAACCATCATGTGGCAATGGCTACTCGTTCCGTTCGGTTACCTCTCAGGCTCGATCAACAGCGCGATCCCGTTGAGCCGCCTCCTCAAACTGCCTGACCCGCGGACCGAAGGCTCCAAAAATCCGGGAGCCACCAATATGTTGCGGCTCGGTGGCAAGAAAGCCGCGGCGCTCACTCTGACGGGCGACATGCTGAAGAGCCTGCTGCCCATGCTGATCGGCCAGGGATTGGGGATCGATCCACTGTTGCTGGCTGCCACCGGCGCCGCGGCTTTTCTGGGGCATTTATTTCCGGCGTTTTATGGTTTTCAGGGGGGCAAAGGGGTCGCCACCGCCTGGGGCGTGCTGACCGGATTTTCCTGGATGGTCGGGCTGCTGCTGCCGCTGACCTGGGCCGTGGTGGCGAAGCTGACCCGGATTTCTTCGGTGTCGGCGTTGGTCGCCGCTTCCTTGGCACCAATCTACGTCTGGTTGGTGACCGGCATCGCCGTGTTTGCCTGGACCGCGCTGGCCATGACGGCGATCATGATCTGGAGCCACCGGACCAACATCCAGCGTCTGTTGCGGGGCGAAGAGGGGCGGATCGGCCGTTGAGCCGGAGTTCTCCCAAGCATCCCTCAGGCGGCGGGTGCCAGCGAGTCCAACGGCCAGCGCGGACGGACGTCGATTTGCAACCCGTCACTGCCTCCATGCAACAGCCGCTGACAACCGGCGTAGGCAATCATGGCGCCGTTGTCCGTGCAAAATTCCAGACGCGGGAAGTAGACCGAAATCTTGTCTTGTTCCGCCATCCCGCCTAAGCGTTCCCGCATCAGCCGATTGGCGCTGACGCCACCCGCCACCACCAACCGGGCCAGCCCGCATTGACGCAGGGCGCGGCGGCATTTGATCAGCAGCGTATCAACCACCGCGTCCTGAAAAGCGGCAGCGATATCGGCCCTGGCGCGATCGCCGCGATCCGACTGGGCCAGGGCGGTGAGCGTGTGGGTCTTCAAGCCGCTGAAGCTGAAATCCAGGCCGGGCCGGTCGGTCATCGGCCGAGGAAAGCGACGCTCCGGTTCGCACGCCTGATCGGCCAAACGCGCCAGCGCCGGACCGCCGGGATAGCCCAGTCCGAGCATTTTCGCAGTCTTGTCGAAAGCTTCGCCGGCCGCATCGTCGACCGACTCTCCCAAGGTGCGATAGCGGCCGACCCCGGCGACCTCCACCAGCAGGGTGTGGCCACCGGACACCAGCAGCGCCACGAAAGGGAACTGGGGCGGATCGGGCTCCAACATGGGCGCCAGCAAATGTCCTTCCATGTGGTGCACGGCCACTGCAGGCAGGCCCCAGGCCCACGCCAGGCTGCGCGCCACCGCCGCTCCCACCATCAGAGCGCCGATCAATCCGGGGCCGGCGGTATAGGCGATGCCGCCGATCTCGCTGCAGTCGACGCCACTATCGTGGATCACCGTCCGCACCAGCGGCACCAGCTTGCGGATGTGATCGCGGGATGCCAGTTCGGGAACCACGCCGCCGAACTCGGCATGCGTCCGCACCTGGGAATAGAGCCGGTGCGCCAGCAGACCCCGGACAGAATCGTACAAAGCCACCCCGGTTTCGTCGCAAGAGGTTTCAATACCCAGAACAATCATCGGCACAGCTATTTGATTTACGGAGTTAGCGAGTATAATTCGCCGCTTACCTTGCGGGATAGCCTCGCGCGGGGGTTCCATCCATCAACCGAAGTTTTGGGGAGTTACATGCCTTCAATCAGAATTAGAGAAAACGAGCCTTTCGAAATCGCGATTCGCCGCTTCAAGCGCGCCTGCGAGAAAGCGGGTGTCCTGTCCGAAGTCCGCCGCCGGGAGTTTTACGAGAAGCCCACGGAGGAACGCAAGCGCAAAGCCGCCGCAGCGGTCAAGCGCCACCTCAAGAAGCTGTCGCGCGAGCGCTTCGCCCTGCAGAATCTGCGCAAAGGCCGTCCCACTCCCTGATCGCTGGTCCCCATGGCTCTAAAGCAGTCGATCCAGGATGACATGAAAGCTGCCATGAAAGGCGGCGACAAGGAAAGGCTGGCGACGATAAGGCTGATCCTCGCGGCCATCAAGCAGCGCGAAGTCGATGAGCGCATCGAGATGACTGACGCTGACATCCTGAACGTGCTGGACAAAATGGTCAAACAACGCAGGGAGTCCATCGCGCAATACTCGAAAGCCGGCCGGAACGATCTGGCGGATGCGGAATCAGCCGAGATCACCGTGATCCAGGCCTACCTGCCAGAACCCTTGAGTGAGACCGAGATCGACGAGATCGTGCAGACCGCCATGACGGAAACCGAAGCCAAGACCATAGCCGACATGGGCAAGGTCATGGCTCTGGTCAAACCGAAACTTCAAGGGCGCGCCGATTTGGGCCTGGTCAGCGCCCGCATCAAATCCCGACTCGGCTGAACGCGGCAGGAGGCGACGCCCCGTCGCCTCCGCCCGCTGCGCATCGTCGCAGGACATGGCCGGCAAGATCCCCCAGGCGTTCATCCACGAACTCATTGCCCGCATCGATCTGGTCGACCTGATCGATGCCAGGGTACCGCTCAAGAAATCCGGCGCCAATTTTACCGCCCGCTGCCCTTTCCACTCGGAAAAGACCCCAAGCTTCTCGGTAAACCGCGACAAGCAGTTCTACCACTGCTTCGGCTGTGGTGCGCACGGCAATGCCCTCGGCTTTCTGATGGAATATGAGCGGCTCAGCTTTCCGGAAGCCGTCGCCGCACTCGCCGTCGAACTGGGACTGCCGGTGCCCTACGACGGAGGTGGCGCACCTGCCAGCGACTCTGACGGAGCGGATTTGCAGTCGCTCTATGATGTCCAGGAACAGGCCGCGCGGTTTTACGCTCGTCAGTTTAAAGCTCATCCGGCCGGCGGCAGGGCGGCCCAATACCTCATGGACCGCGGTATAACGGGAGAATCCGCCAAGCTGTATCGCTTGGGCTACGCACCACCCGGCTGGCGCAGCTTGCCCGACCAGCTTCCGCAGTCGGCGCTGGAAGCGTGCGGGCTGGCGATCCGCAATCAGGACGGCTACTACGACCGTTTCCGCGACCGGGTCATGTTCCCCATCCGCGACCGGCGCGGTCGGGTAATCGGATTCGGGGGCCGGGTTCTTGGAGATGAAAAGCCTAAATACCTCAACTCCCCGGAAACGCCCGTATTCACCAAGCATCGGGAAGTTTACGGACTTTACGAACTGCTGAAAGTCGTCCGCAAACCGGAGCGAATCCTTGTCGTAGAGGGCTATATGGACGTCATCAGCCTAGCCCAGCATGGCATTCCCTTCGCTGTCGCAACCCTTGGCACGGCCACCTCCGAAGACCATATCCATCTTCTGTTCCGCTACACCGATGAATTGGTATTCTGCTTCGACGGCGATGCGGCCGGCACTTCAGCCGCCTGGAAAGCTCTCAATGCGGCGTTGCCGGCACTGCGTGACGGGAAAAAAGTTTGTTTCCTGACATTGCCGCGGGGGCATGATCCCGACACTCTAATCCGGGACGAAGGCACTGAAGGATTCCAACGTCGCATTGGCGCAGCGGCAGTGCTGTCGGACTATTTTTTTCAACGCCTCGTCGAAGACGGCGGCCTGTCCAGTTTGGAAGGCAAGGCAACTCTACAAAAGCGCGCAGAGCCTTTGCTGGAACGACTTCCGCCCGGCACCCTGCGAAACTTGATGCTGGCCCGACTCGCAGAGTTGACCGGCGTCGAGACGGCGAGCCCCAAAAAATCGGCTACTCTTAACCGGAACTCCGTCCGAGCAGACTCATCGAACGAACGCCCGTCTTTGGTACGCACGATCCTGGCGCTTTTGATTCAGCGCCCGGGATTAGCCCGTTTCGTCGATGGCGCGATTCGTCAACAACTAAGGGAAACCCCAAAGCTCAGCAGCCTGTCGGACACTCTGTTTGAACTGATCGAACGGCAACCCGATTTGAGCCTAGGGGGAATTCTGGAAGGATTTCGCGGGACTGCTGACGAAAACCGCATCCGGGTGCTCGGAAGCTGGGACATCCCGGAAGAGCACATCGAACAGGTGTTTTGCGATGCACTGGCGCGTTACCGGGAGAGCGCCCGCGAACAGAAGTTAGCCCGTCTGCTCAATAAGAGCCGAGTTGACACCCTGAGCCAGGACGAGCGGGAAGAACTGGCAAAACTATTGCGGGAACGGCCGTTGTAGTAGCCGCGCGACCGACGCTCGGTTTGTCGTATGGCGACTCTGCCGCAGCCGGCTTGGATGCTCGGTCGAGTTTCCTATCAGGCCGCAAACCTTGTAAAATTGTTGATCCCCCCTCGTGTGGAAGACGCTTAAAGGTCCCTACAGGTAATGAGCCAAGAACAGCAATCTCAGCTTAAGGAACTGATCGCAAAAGGAAAGATGCAGGGTTTCTTGACTTTCTCGGAAGTCAACGATCACCTGCCGAGCGATGTTGTCGATCCCGAACAGATGGAAGACATCATCGGGATGATCAACGACATGGGCATCGAGGTCCACGAAGATGCTCCCGATACCGACCTCATCCCCGATGCCGCGGTCGTAACCGACGACGACGAAGACGAAGCCGCCGAAGTCGCTGCCGCCCTTGCTTCTTCGGTAGATGCCGAACTGGGCCGCACCACCGATCCGGTCCGGATGTACATGCGGGAAATGGGCACGGTCGAACTCTTGACGCGCGAAGGTGAATTGGTAATCGCCAAGCGGATCGAGGAGGGCCTTAACCAGGCGGCACGGGAATTAGTCCGGTTTTCTGCCGCGATGCAGTACTTTGTGAAGGCGTTCGATCGGGTCAACAGCGGCGAAATCCGGCTCTCCGATCTGATTTCCGACTTTTTCGACCCGAATCAGACAGAATCCGTAGTTTTGGAGGAAGACTCCGACTCAGATTTGATTGATGAATCGGAGAGTGGTCCCGATCCAGAAATGGTGAAGGAGAAGTTGGAAGTCTTCCGCAAGCAACTGAAATCCGCAGTATCCGCACAGAACAAGCACGGCAGCCAGAACCCCAAGACCCAAAAGGCTTTCGAAACCCTAGCTGAACAGTTTCTGGAGTTCAAAAAGACGCCCCAGTTCTTCAAGGAAATCAGTGATGTTTTGTGGACCGCAGTTGATCGAGTCCGGGAACAGGAGCGGATCATCTCCGACCTCGTGATAAACAAAGCGAGGGAACCTAGGGCAAATTTCCTGCGCACTTTCGTTGGCAGGGAGTCCAATCCCGAATGGCTGGAAGATTTGCAAGGCACCAGCGATCATCTCAAGGCCGCTTTGGCTCCGTATGTAGACGACATCAAGCGCGCTCAGAGCCGGCTGGCTCAAATCGAGAAGGAAAACGGCCTCAGCGTCGGCGAGATCAAAGAAATTCACCGCCGAATGTCGGTCGGTGAAACCCAAGCGCGCATGGCCAAGAAGGAAATGATCGAGGCCAACCTGCGTTTGGTGATATCCATCGCCAAGAAGTACACCAACCGTGGCCTGCAGTTCCTGGACCTCATCCAGGAAGGCAACATCGGATTGATGAAGGCCGTGGATAAATTTGAATACCGCCGAGGCTATAAATTCTCCACCTATGCCACGTGGTGGATTCGCCAGGCCATTACCCGTTCGATTGCCGATCAGGCGAGAACCATCCGTATCCCGGTCCATATGATCGAGACCATCAACAAGCTGAACCGAATTTCTCGGCAGATGCTGCAGGAAATGGGACGGGAACCGAGTCCTGAAGAATTGGCGGAGCGTATGGAAATGCCGGAAGACAAGGTCCGCAAAGTATTGAAGATTGCCAAGGAACCAATCTCCATGGAAACCCCGATCGGCGACGATGAAGACTCCCATCTTGGCGATTTCATTGAAGATTCTCGAGCCATGTCGCCCGTGGAATCGGCCACCGTGGCAGGACTTCGGGAAACCACGCAGCAGGTGCTGGCCGGCCTTACAGCCCGTGAAGCCAAGGTGTTGCGCATGCGCTTTGGCATCGACATGAACACCGACCACACCCTGGAAGAAGTCGGCAAACAGTTCGACGTCACCCGCGAGCGGATCCGCCAGATCGAAGCCAAGGCACTGCGCAAGCTGAGACATCCCTCTCGTTCGGAGCAGCTTAAGAGCTTCATAGATATCGATTGACGATCTTGGGCCCTTAGCTCAGCGGTTAGAGCAGGGGACTCATAATCCCTTGGTCCAAGGTTCAAATCCTTGAGGGCCCACCAATACCCAAGCCGGAGAACACTCTCCGGCTTTTTTCTGTTCGCTCGCAACGCCAGTCGTGGCGCGGCTTCCCGAATTCGTCTCTTGAGCGTCGCTCAGTCACAGACCCGCTTTTTGGCCATTTTCCGGCCCGTATTCTTCTCTGTAAGTGGTCCATAAACCCCATTCTTCTGGGGGCGCGCTAATTCGCGGATGCTGTAGGCCTTTGGAACCTACGGAGGTAGATAGCGATGACAGAGCGA
>VEPB01000059.1 GCA_012026715.1 Methylococcaceae bacterium
GCCGTTGCCGTTTCGGCAGCCGGGATTCGATCTCCAGCCACTGCTCCAGTTGAGCCTGAAATGCCCCCAGCTTGGGGATGGGTTGAGAAGAACGTCGATAGACCGGTTCGCTCAGCGTCTGTAACGCCTTGCGCACCGTCGGGCGGGATTTGTTGAGACTGCGGGCGATGGAGCTGACGCTCTCACCGTCCACAAAATGACGCCGTCTGATTTTGGCGATGAACTCCATACGTATCACCCCAGGTTGCTCCGGCAAAAGCGCCGGATGATTGCACATCTCAGGGGCGGCAACTTTTCAACGCTGATTTCCCCGGATCCCTGGTAAGTTTTCCTTGCTGATTAAGAGGTTGACCTGCCGGATACCGTTTGTCGAATGCAAAAAAAAAAGGGGGAGATGAACTCCCCCTGAGCGACGCACCAGAACAACAAACCAATCGTTGGATAAGCTTGCTATCGCAAGGCCATTGCTTGCGACAGCGGGAATAGGGGGCCGGTCCCTGGCCGGTTTGGGTCGCCGATCCTCAGCGGCCGATTTCGTTGCCGATGACCGAGCCGGCCACCGAGCCGGCGATGACCGCGCCGGGGCTGCCATAGCCCAGTTCGTTGCCGACCAGTCCACCCAGCACGCCGCCGGCTACGATGGGCAGCACGTTGCCGGCCGAATTGCGGTAATAGGCCGGGCGCGGCG
Organism: Methylococcaceae bacterium; assembly: GCA_012026715.1. Taxonomy (GTDB): domain Bacteria; phylum Pseudomonadota; class Gammaproteobacteria; order Methylococcales; family Methylococcaceae; genus VEPB01. Next base: position 689 of record VEPB01000059.1, read on the forward strand.
GAGGCGGAGCGTAGTAGGCCGGGGCTACCGGGGCGTAATACACCGGGGCCGGCGGCGGGGCGTAATAGGCCGGCGCATAGCTGTGGACGATCACCCGGGGCGGTCGGTAATAGTCATGGCGCTCCCAATGATCGTGATCGTGATGCCTCCAGCCGCCATGATCATGATGTCCCCAGCCACCATGGTGGCCGTGCCCGTCGGCCATGGCGGGCGCGGAGAAGATCAGACCCATTGCGGCGATGAGGCCGAGACGACTGAAAAACCGGTTCATGGATGGACTCCTGATGAAGTTGTTCGGTCCGGCAATGCCGTGACCGTGGCGATAGGATAGGTCCGGCTTGATTAACCAAAACTTAACGGGCTTAAGTTTGGCGTCACGGAGGCGAGAGCGGTGCGTAAGAACCCGAAGTTACGGGCGTATCGCCAGTCGTGGCGGAATATTGGCGGCCGAAGGCCGATCCGTCAGAGGTTCTGGCGGCCGTTGAAGGCGTGGGCGAGGGTGGTGCCGTCGACATATTCCAGTTCGCCGCCGAACGGCACGCCGTAGGCGATCCGGGTGGCCCGGACCCGGAAATGGCGGGCCATTTCGCCGATGTAGTGGGCGGTGGCTTCGCCTTCGATGGTGGTGTTGGTCGCCAGGATCAGCTCCTGCACCGTGCCGGATTTCAGTTTGGCCTCCAGCAGGTCCAGACCCAGTTCGTCGGGGCCGATGCCATCCAGCGGCGAGAGCCGGCCGTTGAGCACAAAGAACCGCCCTTTGTAACCGGTGGATTGTTCGATGGCGAAGGTTTCCGCGGGGTTTTCCACCACGCACAGCTGGGAGGAATCGCGCTTGGGATCGGCGCAGGCTTCGCACAGCTCGCCTTCGGTGAGGGTGCGGCATTCCAGGCAGTGGCCGATGTGCTGGATGGCCCCTTGCAACGCGCCGGCCAATGCCGCGGCGCCTTCGCGGTCGCGCAGCAGCAGATGGAAAGCCATGCGCTGGGCGGTCTTGGGGCCGACCCCCGGCAGGCACCGCAAGGCCTGGATCAGGGTGCCCAGGCGGTCGGTGGGGCGCACGCTCAGAACGGCATCTGGAAGCCCGGCGGCATCTGGATGCCTCCGGTGAGAGCGGACATCTTCTCCTGCTTGATCTTGCCGATCTTGTTCACCGCATCGTTGATGGCGGCTGCGATCAGGTCTTCCAGCATGTCGCGGTCGTCCTTGACCAGGCTGTCGTCGATGCTGACCCGAAGCGCCTGGCGCTTGCCGTTCATCACGATCTTAACCAGGCCGCCGCCGGATTCTCCGGTGATCTCCGTGGCCGCCAGCTCCTCCTGGGCTTTCTTGACGTTCTCCTGCATTTGCTGGGCTTGTTGCATCAGGTGGGCGAGAGGGTTCTTCATGGGAGACTCCGGCTTGCAAAGTTAATCGATGGGTTTGACGGAACCCGGAATGATGCGGGCATCGAATCGTTCCTTCAGCGCCCTGACGGTTTCATCCTGCTCGATGTCCAGTTCGGCGGCGCGCTGGCGCTCCTCCCGCAGCCGCTGCTGCTGCAGGGCCGGGGTCTCCTCGCCGGCTTTGACGGCGCTCAGCTGCAGCCGAACCGGCCGGCCCAGCAGGGCCTGCAGCGCCTTTTCCAGCTTGGCTTCCATCTGCGGCGTGCGGATATGGCTCAATTGCGGGTCCAGGTTGAGGGTCACGGAGTGATCGTCGATACCGGCCAAGACGCAATTGTTGGCCAGTTGCAAGGTCATGCCGGCCAGTCCCATGGACTGGATCATGCGGCTCCAGGTTCCATCGGCGCTCGGGGGTGGCGGCGGGAGCGAGGATGCCGAATCGAGCCCCTCTTGCTGCGGGAAGGGGGGGGTCGCCTGGGCGCCTCGTGCTTGGGTCGAGCACTCTGGAACGCCAGGTGCTTCAGTCCTCACCCTGTCCTCTCCCGGAGGGAAGGGTCGCGACTCAGCGACCGTTTGCGATTGGGAGGGTCGCGACTCAGCGACCGTTTGCGATTGCAGCGGGCTCCTCGAGTCGACCCCATGGTCCCTCAGACTGCGCGGGTCGGATGGGGCGGGGACTTTGGGTCGCGGCGCCTTGGCCGCGGGGGGGGTTACCGGCGGCGCATCGGCACCGGCAGGCCGAAACGCCAGCATCCGCAGCAGCACCATGTCGAATCCCATCCGGGGCTCCGGCGCCAACGGCAGGTCGCGCTGGCCGATCAGCGCGACCTGGTAGAACAGCTGGGCGTCCTCCGGGTTGATCCGCTGGGCCAGGGCAAGGATTCGTTCGGCATCCTCGTCGTGGCGAACCGCATCGGGCGCCCATTGGGCCAGCGCCGTATGGTGCAGCACGATCAGCATCTGCTGGAGCACGTCGGCGAAATTCGGCGCCCGTTCCGCCAGCTGACCGGTCTGTTCCAGCAGGGACGAGGCATCGCCGGCGGCCACCGCCTCCAACAGCGCAAACACCGGCAACCGCGACACCGTGCCCAGCATGGCGCTGACCGGGCCATCCTCCAGGTTGCCGCCACCGTGGACGATGGCTTGGTCCAGCAGACTGAGCCCGTCGCGCATGCTGCCGTCGGCGGCTCGGGCCAGGGAGCGGATGGCGTTTTGCTCGTAGCCGATGCCCTCGGCTTGCAGGATGGCTTCCATCTGGCCGCGGATCTGCTCCGGGTGCAGCCGCTTCAAGTTGAACTGCAGGCAGCGCGACAGCACCGTCACCGGGATCTTCTGCGGGTCGGTGGTGGCCAGCAGGAACTTCACATGGGGCGGCGGCTCCTCCAGGGTTTTCAGCAGGGCATTGAAGCTGTGGCCCGACAGCATGTGGACTTCGTCGATCAGGTAGATCTTGTAGCGGGCCCGGGTCGGCGCGTACTGCACGTTCTCCAGCAGGTCGCGGGTGTCCTCCACCTTGGTGCGGGAGGCCGCGTCCACCTCCAGTAGGTCGACGAAGCGGCCTTCGTCCACTTCCCGACAGGTCAGGCACTGGCCGCAGGGATCGAAGCCCTGACGGTTCTCGCAGTTGAGCGCCTTGGCGAGGATGCGGGCGATGGTGGTCTTGCCCACCCCGCGGGTGCCGGTGAACAAATAGGCGTGGTGCATGCGGTCGAATTCGAGCGCATGGGTGAGCGCCTTGACCACGTGTTCCTGGCCGACGACTTCGCTGAAGTTTCGCGGACGCCACTTGCGAGCGAGGGCCTGGTAAGCCATGGCGGCCTTAGAGTGCTGGGGGCAGGGAAGAAATGGAGGCAAGCCGTGAAAGCCACACCCCGGCACACGAGTCCGCTGTTACCGTTGCTCCCTTCCGGGCCTGGCGGGGTTCACAGCGTATCATTGCGAGGGGACCAACACGACTCGCCATAGAAACTGGACTGTCTCGTCAGGGCAGCGCCCCGACCGAAAGAGCGCGCATTATGCGGGATGGTCGGGCCGGACACAAGGATCATGCGTAACGAAAAAGGTTAGATCGTGAGGGCGAAGCGC
>VEPB01000212.1 GCA_012026715.1 Methylococcaceae bacterium
CAGACCGCCGCGGCCCGTTCCGATTAACCGTTCATGGCACTCGTGCCACTCCGGAACATGAAAGCACTTGCGCCATGATCGGTTTACCTCACCCTAACCTTACCCAGGAACCTGCGGCCCATGGCCGCACCTTTTTTCCTTCTCCCTGTGGGAGAAGGTGGCCCGAAGGGCCGGATGAGGGAGAGAGACCACCCGGTTCCAGGGCACAATCCGCGGGCCATGGGGCCGAGTGGTCTCTCCCTGAAGGAGAAGGAGATCAAAGTGTTCGCTTCGCGACATTCATGGCAAGCGGAGCCGGCCGCCGGCCTGGATCAGGGCAGGTTGTTCAGCAGGACGGAGATGCTGAGCGCGGTCCGGTTGGTGACGACCAGGTCGGGACGCCCGTCGCCATTCAAGTCGCCGGCTTCCACCGAGGTCGGGCCGACCCCGGTGGGCAAATCCAATCGGGGGTGAAATCCGCCGCGGCCGTTTCCGTAGAGCACGCTGAGGGTATTGTCCCGATTGCTGATGCTGGCCAGATCCGGGTTGCCGTCGCCGTTCAGGTCAGCGACAGCAAGGTCGTAGGGTCTTCGCCCCACACCAAAGTCGGTGGGAGCGGAGAAGGTGCCGTCACCCTTGCCTAGCAGAAGACTCACCGTGTCGGGCCAGTAGTTGGCGCCCGCCAGGTCGAGTTTGCCGTCCCGGTTGAAGTCCGCGGCGACGATGGCGCGAGGCGCGTGAATGTCACCCACCGGGTAATCCACCTTGTCCTGGAAGGAACCATCGCCCTTTCCCAACAGAACGCTGATGGTTCCTGGAACTGCCGGCGTTCCCTCCGGATCGCCGGCATCGGTGGTTGCCACGTCGAGCCTTCCGTCGCCGTTGAAGTCGCCAGCCGCCAGAACAAGGGGCTGGTTGCCGGCGATCGTGTCGATGCTGGCCGCCAACGTGCCATCACCGTGGCCGAGCAGCACGCCCAAGTGGGGGGGAACCGGCGGAACTATCGCCGTATCCCCGTAGTTGACGGTGACCACGTCGGCCAGACCGTCGCCATCGCAATCTCCCACCAGGGAAGCCACGGCGATGCCGACGGGGTAGTCGACGTAGGGTGCGAACACTCCCGAACCGATGCCCAGCAGCAGGTTGACATGGTCGCTGCGCGATACCGCCAGATCAGCCAGGCCGTCGGCGTTGAAGTCCGTGATGGAGACCGCGCGGGGGCTGGCGGAGGTCGAGTATTGAATCGAACTTTTCCAATCACCCGCGCCGTCTCCCAGGCGAACGGTGATGCCTTGATCGGTCACGATGGCGGCATCGAGCTTGTCGTCGCCATCGAGTTCACCCAGCGCCAAAGTGCGGGGATCGGCATTCGGATAATCGTATCGCCCTGGAAAACCGCCCTCGGCCGTATTGAGCAGGACGCTGACATTGCTACCGTTGTGGTTGGAAGTCGCAAGGTCCGGACGGCCGTCGCCGTTAACGTCCATCACGACCAGGCCGGTGGGTTGGGTGCCGACCGGATAATCGGCCTTGAGCTTGAAGCTTCCGTCACCGTTGCCCAGCAACAAGCTAACGGAGTTGCCGGTCTGGTTAGCGGTCGCCAGGTCGCTCCGGCCATCGGCGTTGAAGTCGGCCATCACGATGGACTGCGGCGATCGGCCAGCTGGCGCCCTGAGCTGCGCTTCCGGCTTGCCGCCGTCCTTGCCGAGCAGGATGCGAACGGTGTCGTCGCGGGCCGCGACGGCAACGTCCGGCTTGTCGTCGTCGTCCAGGTCGGTGAAGACAGTGGCCGCGGTGGCCATGCCGAGCGGATAGTCAACCGCATTGCTGAAAGTTCCGTCGCCTTTGCCAGGCAGCATAACCAGGCCCTGGCCATTGAGAGTCGTGATCGCGAGATCGGTCTTGCCATCACCATTCAAATCGCCCAGGGAGATCGTTTGCGGGTGATTGTCGACGCTGTAGTTCACGGCGGATTCCAGCCAGCCGTTGTTGGAATTGATCAGTACGCTAACGCCGCCGGGAACCGGGGGATCCAGATAGGGAACGCCATAATTGGCCGTGACGACATCGGGCCTGCCATCGCCATTGAGATCGCCCACGGCAACGAAATTTGCCCAGGTCCCGACCGGATTTTCGCTAGCCTGGTCGACGAAGCTGCCATCGCCCACGCCGATCAGGACGGTCACGCTCGCCGCGACCGGCGGGTCCACGTTGTTGTTGCCGGCGTTGGCGGTGATCAGGTCGACCCGGCCGTCGCCGTGCAGGTCGGCGGCGGCGATGGCGGTCGCTCCGACGCCAACCGGGTAGTCCACATGAGTTTGAAACGTGCCGTCGCCGTTGCTCAGCAGTACGCTGACGATGGAGCCGAACTTGGAGTCGACGCCGACCGTGGCGAGGTCGGTCTTGCCGTCCCGATTGAAATCGCCCGCGGCGATGCCGTAACTGTGATAGCCCGTGGTCGCCGCGGTTGCCGCTCCAAACATCGAAACGGTCAGTTCGTTGTGCGTGGCGTCGTCGGTCGCGGCGTTCCCGGCCAGATCCGATACCCGCGCCGTGACGTCCCATTTACCTGGATTCAGGCCTGCGCCAGGCGGCAGGTGCAAGGACCAGGTGGTTGTGGTCGCGCTCAGGCCATTGGCAGCGGTATAGGCATTGCCGTTGACGATGACCGACAGATTGTCGCCGGGGGCCTGCGACCAGGTGCCGGTCAATGTGGGCCGCAGGCTGCCGGTCTGCAGGGCGGCGACGGTGGGTGTGGCCGGGGAGGCGGTATCGACGGTAACCATGGCGATTTCCGAGACGATGCCGGGTTCGCCCGCCGCATTGACTCCCGCCGAGCTGTAGCGGTATTTCCCGTCGGGAAGTTCAGCGTCGGTGAACGACCATTGCCCGGAAACGGGTGTGGCCTTGCCGATCAGGATGCTGTCGCGATAGACATTGACCGCCACGCTGGAGGCGTCCACGGTGCCGGCCAGAGTCGGTGTGGTGTCGCGGGTGATTCCGTCGCTTCCGCTGCTGCCGGTGTCGTCGCCGACGGAGGTGATCACCGGCGCCGGTATGGTGATGATCAGCTTGAGCTCGTTGAGGCTGGTGTCGGTACTCCAGTTCCCGGCCGGATCGGTTTCCGTGACCGTAACCTCGTAAGCGCCTGTCTTGGGCAGCGCATCCGCTTTCGGTAGGGTCAGATGCCAGCCATCCGCGTCCAGCGCCAGGCCGTTCGCGGTCGTGTAGCTCTTGCCATTGACGCTGACGCTCACGGTGTTGGTGGCATCCGCCGACCACTGTCCGTGCAGGGTCGGCGTAGCGGAGGTGGTGTTGAGCGGAGTCACCGTCGGTCTGGCCGGGGGAATGATATCCACCGTGACCGGCATGGTGGCGGATATCATGCCTTCATAGCCGAAAGCGGTGACGCCGGTGACACCGAAGGTGTGAAGGCCGTTGCCGAGATTGGCGCTGGTATAGCTCCATTTGCCTTCCACATCGGGGATGACCTCGTCGGCTTGTTCCCCGTCGCGGTAGACCCGCAGGCGCACCGCCTGGGGTGGCGCGATGCCCAGGAAGGTCGGGCTCACGTCACGGGTGACCCGGTCTGTCGTGCTGGAACCGGTGTCATCGGACATGGCCGTGAACTTTGGGGCCGGGAAAAAATAGGCCTTGAAGCCCGCAAAGTCGGCGAGATCCAGGTAATCCGAGCCCTTGCCCACCTGCTGCTCGATCCCGTCGAAAACATCCGGCTGGGCGGAGGACGTTTTTTCGATTTCCGCGTTGATCGAAGTGGCCGCGACCACCGAAACCAGTTGAAGGTCCTCAGGCTTGATCTCCACGCCGACCGTAATGCCCAGGTTTGCCAGCGAAGTCCCGAGAATTTGGCTGACGCGCTCGGAATCCGTGATGTTCACCGATTGACCCGGATCCAAGGCGGCCAAGGTATCGGCAAGGGCGGCGATGGAGTCGTCCTCCTTGCCGTGTGCGCCGGCCGCACGCTGTCCCTGCTGGTTCGATTTGGCCTGGGTCGCCGCCCGCGCCAAACCGGAAAGAAATTGCACCAGGGTCTTGTGCTGAGCGTTGCGCTTCAGGATCGCCTCGGCTTTCGAGTTGGGGCGGGTCTTGGAATAGAGGCCGGCGGTCAGTTGGCCGACTGAAACCGATCGGGGCACGAACAAGAGTTTGCGGATTCTGGAACCTGCCTTGCCGCGCCGCTGCAAGGCCTGCCACAGCGCGGTGAGAGTGTTGATGGCCCGGGCGCCGCTGGGCGCGGTGAGCAGGCGGGTGTTGGGACGCTGGGTCGCCAGGTCGAAGCCGTCGATCAAGGACAACCGGCCTTTTCCGCGGACCGCCGCTGCCGGAAATCGGCCGTCCGGTTCGGTCTTGATGGTCGGCTCGCCTTCGTCGACCTCGCCGTTAAGGTTGCGGTCCCGAAATACGGTGGCGCCGGAATAGTCGGTTGCGTAATAGGCGGCGGCGGATGCCACGGAAATGCCCAGCAGCTGGACAAGCGCCCAGACGATGAACCATCGCTGGTGCAGACGCATTGAAATGCGGAGGAATAACGGCGACATGGCGTTCCTTGGCGCAAAAAACCCCGCTTAGTGTACGGGAGTGTCGGCAACCTGGGGAAGTCAGATAAACCGTTCCAACATTGGAAAAACGTCTGCGGCTTGGATCGCGTCGCTGCCGGCTGGCGTCGAAATCAGCGATTCCTGGCGCGGTATCCTGCCAGGATGCTAAGCAATCCCTGCGTCACCAGGACCCCCAGCAAAAATCCGGCGCTGAAGAATTCCGACGGGTGCTGCTCGGTGAAACCCGCTGCCAGTCGGCCGCAGCCGTATCCTGCGAGGATCGCCAGGGCGATGCGCAGACGTTTGCCGAATTCCTGCACGGGGGTCTCAGATGGAGCGAAGTCCCAGGAAACGGCGGGCGATGTCCTGGTACATGGGCAGGTAGTTCCAGTATTCGCGGTGGGCTTCCGGATTATCGCCGTGCATTTCGCATTCGACATTCTCGTCGACCCGGTAGAAGTCCAGATGGCCGCCGATCATGTCACGGGCGTCCCAATAGTTGATCCAGCGGATCTGGTGATCGAGGACCATGTTGTAAGGGTTGGCCAGCTTCGGTTCGTTTTCGTGGCTGCCATCGGCATAGGCGTCCTTGCTGCGAAAACGGTAGCGCTGGTCGATCAGTTGGCGGCGGACATAGCCGTTGTTGGACGGGTGGAAACGGAACAGGAACGCCACCTTGTCCAGCGGGGAGCCGAAAGTCACCAGGCCGGAAAGCCGCCGGTAGCCGTCCGCAGGGCCTGGAAACGGGGCTACGTTGAGGTGATGGAACAGCCGGTTGATGGCGTCATAGGCGATCACGCTGCCCAGCGAATGGGTGGCGATCACCACCTGCTCATATTCCTCGGGTGACTCCAGGATCGACCGCAGGCGCCCGATGATGCCGTCGAGGATGGCGTCGCGCGGCTTGCCGCAGGCATTGCGGGTTTCGCTTCGGGTATAGGCCACCAGTTCGCCGGCGAACTCCTGGAGCAGATCGGCGGTCTTCTTGTGGACGATCGCGAGGGCTGGCAGGACTGCCGCCTTGAGCAAGTGGGAAAGCCGGATCCAGTAATCCGCCGGAAACACCTGATCGATCAGCGCAACCGCCCGGAACAGCCCCCCCAGCCGCACCAGATACCAGTTGGTGGGCAGAATGCCGTTGCGGAGCGGCGGTCCGACCGGCCGATCACAGCCCTCGGCTGCCTCCGGATGCGCCTCGTAAAACTGTTTGGCGCCGGCCGACACCTCGATCAGCCACTCGATGCACTCCGCCAATCCGGCGCTTCCGGGGCTGCGGTCGCCCCAATAGTATTCGTAAACGTCGATGGGTTGGGCGCCATCCGGATCGATGCGCACACAGCCGGGCATGCCCGCCCCGGAGGGCAGGCGATTGCTGAGGGTCAAGGGGATGCCGGCGTCGGGATCGGCGCGTTCCCGCAGCGCGGCCACCAAACCGCGAGTGAAGCAGTCCAGAGCGTCCAACGGGCGCTGTTTGCCACTCCCGGCGATCACGAGAAAAGCGGTCTTCTTGTTATTCATCTCTCGGTTTTCTCAGTGAATTCTTGGCGCGTTCAACACTCGGCCGGCGCCGTTGGGAAGGCCCGGCCGGCTGTTTGCCGAGGTTAAGTCCGTGGCAACTTTCGGCATGGTCGGGACGTCTGTCAAGTCGCGGCGCGGCCGGGGGTAATGACCGACAGTCGGCAAACCGTGGGCCCGCGAACGTAAGGCACTGGAGACACGGCGAGGTCTGATGGCCGGGCGACGTGGCGTTACCCAAACTCAG
>VEPB01000110.1 GCA_012026715.1 Methylococcaceae bacterium
CCCACGACCACATGGCGGCCATGAAGGACCAGGCCATCGTCTGCAACATCGGCCACTTCGACAACGAGATCGACGTCGCCTCGATCGAGAAGTACACGTGGGAAGAGATCAAGCCCCAGGTCGACCATGTCATTTTCCCGAACGGCAAGCGCATCATCCTGCTGGCCAAGGGTCGGCTGGTTAACCTCGGCTGCGGCACCGGCCACCCGTCCTACGTCATGTCTTCCTCGTTCGCTAACCAGACGATCGCCCAGATCGAGTTGTACACGCGCACGGCTGACTACCCGGTGGGCGTCTATACGCTGCCGAAGCACCTCGACGAGAAGGTTGCCCGCCTGCAGCTGAAGAAGCTGAACGCGCAACTGACAACGCTGCGCCCGGACCAGGCCGCCTATATCGGCGTGCCGATCGAAGGTCCGTACAAGGCCGAGCACTACCGCTACTAATCCTCTACCGCTTAAATCGGAAGCCGCCCGCAGCGATCATCGCTCCGGGCGGTTTTTTATTGCGCGGCCCGAAACCCTCTCACAGGGTTCGCATCAATCGCCACACCTCATCCAGCATGCGGCGTCGATAGAGCAGGATTTTCCAACGGCGGCCGCCGCACTGCCGCCACAGCACCGCCGATCGCACCGCCGACAGCAGCAACGTCCTGATCCGGTTGGCGACATCCGGGTTGTTCAGATACGACGGCTCCCCCTGCACCATGACCCGCGGCCGCAGTTCGCTGATATTCTGCTGATAGACCTCCGCCAGGGCTGCAAACACGTTGTCATGCACCATCCCAAAATGGGCGGCTTTGGCACTGGCCCGCTCCACTCCATCACGGATCGCCTGTTGCATACGCCGCTTTTCGTTCAGCTTGATCTCCAAGACCACCACGGTCGCGGCGTATCGGGCCAATTCGCCGTCAATTCCATCCCTGCCCCCGCCGAGTTGCTGCTTTAGCGCCTGAAACCCGGTCTTTAGCCGGTCCAAGCCACCGTAAACATCCGCCACGCTGTCGGAATTGATCTTGAAGATACTCGAGACACAGGTCTCCAGGTCGTCTCCCGGGGCGGTTCCATGGCGGGCCAACCGCTGTACCAGATAAACCGATTGCGCCAGGCCGGCCAGTGCGACCGTTTGATGGGTGAGGGTTTTGATGGTCACGGTCTCAGGCTTCGGAATCGGACGAGGAACGCTGGGCAAGACGGTCGTACTTCAGCGAGGTTCCCCTCGAAAGATCGACCGGGTACTTCTCGGCGTTGCGCACCAGCTTCTGCTCCACCGCCTCCGCCAGATCGATCTGCAGTTGATCCGCCAACCTCAACAGATAAATCTGCACATCGGCGATCTCTTCCCGCACCCGCTGGTAATCGTGGGGAAATTCCGCCAGACGACGCGACTCCTCCTCTTTCATCCACTGAAACGGTTCCAGCAATTCGGCGGCTTCAACCGCCAGCGCAGCCGCCAGATTCTTGGGGCTATGAAACTGCTCCCAGTCGCGCGCCCTGGCGAACTCGCGCAGGCGGATTTGCAGGTCTCTCACATTCACGGCAAGGTCAATGTTTATTAATGGGCTCGGAATGGGCGACAATAACGCCCAATACTAGCAACCGAACTGTCTGGATCATGTACGGAGTCGCCACACCCAACGATTGCACCGGCGTCATTATGTACCAAATCGGAATCTTGCGAGGGGTTGACCGTGGATAGCCTGTTACAAGAGCTACAAAGAACCATCGGCGCGGTAGAGAAGCTGGCCGAAAAACCCGCCACTGCTTCCGAACAGCTGGACGAACTGCTGGATCAGCTGTTCCAGCAGAAGACCGACTTGGCCAAACTGCAGTTGAACCCCTCGGTTCCCGCTTACCAGCAGGCGCTTCATGCCGTTCGACAGGCGGCCGGCAAATCGGACCGGGCCGTCAAAGATTCGGGCAAGGTAGGCGAAATGGTCCCGGCGGTGAACGACGCCATCGGCAAGATCGCCAAGCTGCTCGACCATCTGGCGCCGATCGACTGACCGGCCGGCGACGGCGACTCGCGGGGATCGGCGAAGCCGAGCCGTGAGTTTCGTCGCCTGCCAAAGCGGCTCGGCGGAGCAGGAGGCATACCTGGCCGTTGTTTGACGGGAGCCCCTCGCCGAAGTGCAATCAGGGGCCCGACGTAACCCACCGCAAGGCCTCGAATACCCGAAAACGTGTGCGAATACCGCGGATCATCGAGCGGAACAGGTCATGAACGAACCCCGACTGATCGTTGGCATCCGGCCCATCGCGCCATAAGCCGATGCAGGGATGGGCGTCCGGCGCTGGCGGGACGATTTGGCGATCACGGCGACGGGCCTTAATCCAGCAACAGCGCCGCCAAGTTCCGGCGAAGCGTCACCGTATGGGGATGGGATGGCCCCAAGGATTTCTCAAAGATCGCCAGCGCCCGCCGCACCAAGGGCTCGGCCTCGGCCAGGCGGTCGGTGGCCTGTAGCAACTGCGCCAGGTTGTTGAGGTCTCTGGCAACGTTCGGATGATCCTTGCCGTAACTGGCCTCATCGATGGCCAGCGCCCGCCGCATCAAGGGCTCGGCCTCGGCCAGGCGGTTGGTGGCCTGTAGCAACAGCGCCAGGTTGTTGAGGTCAATGGCGACATCGGGATGATCCTTGCCGTAACTGGCCTCATCGATGGCCAGCGCCCGCCGCACCAAGGGCTCGGCCTCGGCCAGGCGGTCGGTGGCCTGTAGCAACTGCGCCAGGTTGTTGAGGTCTCTGGCTACGTTCGGATGATCCTTGCCGTACCTGGCCTCATCGATGGCC
>VEPB01000233.1 GCA_012026715.1 Methylococcaceae bacterium
GACCGGGGTCGCCTCCGGGGTGCGCCGCATCGAAGCGGTCACCGGTGCCGGCGCGCTGAATTGGGTGGAACACGGCGAGGCGCTGCTGCAAGGCATGGCGGAAATGCTGAAGGCTGCCCGCGACGGCTTGCCGGACAAGGTTCAGCAGGTCTTGGACCGCAATCGCCAGCTGGAGAAGGAGCTGGAGCGGCTCAAGTCCAAAATGGCCAGCGCCCAGGGTTCCGACCTGACCTCGCAGGCGGTGGACCTCGGCGGTGTGAAGGTACTGGTGGCCAGGCTCGACGATGCCGATCCCAAGTCCCTGCGCGATCTGATGGACCAGCTCAAGAACAAGCTGGGCAGCGCCGCCATCGTGCTGGCGGCTGCCAAAGACGGCAAGGTCAGCCTCATTGCCGGCGTCACCGCCGACCAGACCGGCCGCCTCAAAGCGGGCGAATTGGTGAACGTGGTGGCCGCCCAGGTGGGTGGAAAGGGCGGTGGCCGGCCCGATCTGGCGCAGGCCGGCGGTAACGATCCGGCCAAGCTGGACCAGGCTCTCGGGGATGTGCTGCCGTGGGTGCAGAAACAACTGGGCTGAGGTTCATTGCCCGGCCGATTCCATTTTCTTAGATTCTGAAGCATGGCTTTATACGTTCATAAATACGGCGGCACTTCGGTGGGTAACACCGAACGCATCCGCACCGTGGCCGACAAGATCATCAAGGCGCGCCGACGCGGCGAGGACATCGTGGTGGTGGTCTCGGCCATGAGTGGCGAGACCAACAAGCTGGTCGGCTTCGCCCAGGAAGTAGCGGAGCGGCCCGATCCACGAGAGATGGACGTGCTGCTGTCCACCGGCGAGCAGGTGACCATAGCGCTCCTGGCGATGGCTTTGCAGGACCGTGGTTGCCCGGCCGTTTCGTACACCGGCTGGCAAGTCCGTATCTTGTCCGACGATGCCCACACCAAGGCCCGCATCGAGAACATCGATACCGAAGGGATGCGCGCGGACCTGGACCAAGGCAAGGTGGTGGTGGTCGCGGGCTTTCAGGGGGTCACCGAGGAGGGCGACATCACGACCCTCGGGCGGGGTGGCTCGGACACCACCGCGGTGGCCCTGGCTGCGGCGCTGAAGGCCGATGAGTGCCTGATCTTCACCGACGTGGACGGGGTCTACACCACTGATCCCCGTATCGAACCCAAGGCGCGGCGGCTGGAGCGAATCACCTTTGAAGAAATGCTGGAAATGGCCAGCCTGGGCTCCAAGGTGCTGCAAATCCGTTCGGTGGAATTCGCCGGCAAGTACAATGTTCCGTTACGCGTGCTGTCCAGCTTCGAGGAGGGCGGCGGCACCCTGATCAGCTACGAGGAGGCAGGCGTGGAAAAAGCGTTGATCTCAGGCATCGCATTCAATCGGGACGAAGCCAAACTGACGGTGCAGGGCGTACCCGACCGGCCCGGCATCGCCTCCAAGATTCTGGGGCCTATCGCCGCCGCCAATATCGAGGTGGACATGATCGTCCAGAACGTGGCGGAGGATCAGACCACGGACTTCACCTTTACGGTGCATCGCAACGAATACCGCAAGGCGCTGGAAATTCTGGAGGCCACCCGGCAGGAACTGGGCGCCAAGCTGGTCCACGGCGACAATACCATTGTCAAGGTGTCCATCGTCGGGGTTGGCATGCGTTCTCACGCCGGGATCGCTGCCAAGACCTTCGCCGCCTTGGCCAAGGAGGGAATCAACATCCGCATGATCTCCACCTCGGAAATCAAGATCTCCGTGGTGGTGGACGAGAAATACCTGGAATTGGCGGTGCGGACCCTCCACGATGCATTCGGCCTCGACCGGCAACCCGAAGCCGCTTAAATTAATTGACAAATTTGGTTGCTTTCCAGGGGCGAGAGGATATAATTTCGAGCTCAATTCGACTTTTCGTGGGCGCTTGGTTGGCGTCGGAAGTCACTGTTTCACATTAATTTTGCGGATTCGCGCAGGAAGTCAATATGCTTATACTCACGAGGAGAGTCGGCGAGACGTTGATGATCGGGGACGACGTCACCGTCACGGTATTAGGAGTCAAGGGAAACCAGGTCCGGATTGGCGTCAACGCTCCCAAGGACGTCTCCGTTCACCGCGAAGAGATTTACGAGCGTATCAAGAAGGAGCAGCAACAGCAGGCCTTGGCCGGCGGCGGTTCGGCAGAGTAGTCCTCTGCGGCGACCGGGATTATTAAGGAGAGATGGCCGAGAGGCTGAAGGCGCTCCCCTGCTAAGGGAGTATGGGTCAAAAGCCCATCGAGGGTTCGAATCCCTCTCTCTCCGCCATTTCAACAGCTTCTGCATCCGTGCGAAAAGCTCACGCTTTATCGCAGGCAGAGGTCTGTAAGTTTTTATTGAAGCCGGCTTGTGATGAGCCGCAACAGTTGATTGGGGAAAATCATGGTGACAATTCGTCTTGCACGCGGCGGCGCGAAGAAGCGTCCCTTCTATCATGTCGTTGTGGCGGACAGCCGGAGCAAGCGTGACGGCCGGTATATCGAACGGGTCGGCTTTTTCAATCCGATCGCCCGCGGCGCCGAGGAGCGCTTGCGCTTGGACGATGCCAAGATCCAGCAATGGATGGGCAATGGCGCCCAGCCGTCGGAGCGAGTCGCCAGCTTGATCAAAGAATCCAAGAAGGCAGCGGCGTCTGAGTAACGACGTTCGCCGTCCGCTCATCTCCGTCGGCGAAATCGTCGACGCCTTCGGTGTCCGGGGGTGGGTGAAAATCCGCTCCCACACAGCGCCAGCCGAGAACATCCTACGTTACCAGCCTTGGTTGCTTGCCGATGATCCGGAATCGGGTCCGGTAGAAATCGAAGGGGGCAAGCGGCATGGTGCGGGCGTGATCGCCAAGTTGCCCGGAGTCCAGGAACGGGACGCCGCGCTGGCCCTGAGGGGTCGGCAGATATGGATAAAAAGGGAGCAATTGCCCGAGCCGGCCCCCGGTGAATATTATTGGGCCGACCTGATAGGCTGTCGGGTGGAGACCGTGCAGGGAGAATCGCTGGGCACGGTGGGCGCGATGATGGAAACCGGGGCCAACGACGTACTGGTCGTGGAAGGGGAGCGGGAGCGCCTGATTCCCTTCGTGCCGGGCCAAACCATCACCACGGTCGACCTGGTAGCCGGCAAGCTTGTGGTCGATTGGGATCCGAATTTTTGACGCGGCGCCATGCGGTTTGACGTCGTCACTCTGTTCCCGGAAATGGTGAACGAGGTTGCGCGTCATGGCGTGACCGGCCGGGCGTTGCAGCGGGGGTTGGCCGAACTGGTCGTCTGGAATCCCCGCGATTTCGCCCAGGATCGTTACCGGCGGGTTGATGACCGTCCCTACGGCGGGGGGCCCGGCATGGTCATGAAAGTGGAGCCGTTGCGTAGCGCCATTCGCGCCGCGCGGGATGCGGCCGAGTCGCCGGCCCCGGTGCTGCTGATGAGTCCGCAAGGCAATCGGCTGGATCAGGAGGCGGTGCGTCGGTTTGCCAGCCTGCCTCGGCTGGTGCTGGTGGCCGGGCGTTACGAGGGCATCGACGAGCGTCTGGTTGAAACCGAGATCGACCAAGAATGGTCCCTCGGCGACTACGTGCTCAGCGGCGGCGAACTGGCGGCCCTGGTGATGTTCGACGCGGTGGTGCGGCTGCTGCCAGGAGTGCTGGGCGACGACGAATCGTCGCGACAGGATTCCTACATGGAGGGCTTGCTGGATTGCCCCCACTACACCCGGCCCGACGAGATCGACGGACTGGCGGTACCGGCGGTGCTGCAAGGCGGCGATCACGAGGCCATCCGGCGCTGGCGCCTGAAGCAGGCCTTGGGGCGAACCTGGCTCAGGCGGCCTGAGCTGCTGGAACGCAAGCCCCTGGACGGCGAGCAGCGGCGACTGCTGGAAGAATTCAAGAACGAGCGATAGCAACTTTAGGCAAGAGGATTTACCCATGCTGAATACCATCATTCAACAGCTGGAAACCGAATGGATGGGCGACAAGGTCATCCCCGCGTTCGCCCCCGGCGACACCGTCGTGGTCCAGGTGAAGGTCAAGGAAGGCAACCGTGAACGTCTCCAGGCCTTCGAAGGCGTGGTGATCGCCAAGCGTAACCGCGGCTACCATTCGGCCTTCACGGTTCGCAAGATCTCCCATGGCGAGGGCGTGGAGCGCGTGTTCCAGACCTACAGCCCGCAGATCCAGGAAATCCAGGTAAAGCGCCGTGGCGACGTGCGCCGGGCCAAGCTGTACTACCTGCGCGACCGGGCCGGCAAGGCTGCCCGCATCAAGGAAAAGATCTAACTGACCGCAGGGCCGCAGTTTGCGGTTTTGCGGCACCCGATCGTATCGCGGGCGGCCTCGGCCGCCCGTTTGCGTGCCTGGAAGGCGGACGTCCTCCGCCTCGGAAGGGTGAGGGCGGTGGCGCGGCTAGCAACTGCCGATCTTGATCTGGTGACGGGGTTTCTCGACGCGCTGTGGTTGGAGGAGGGGCTGAGCGACAACACCCGCAAGGCTTACGGCAGCGACTTATCCCAGTTTGCAGCCTGGCTTGGGGGATCCCGGGACAAATCATTGCTGGAGGTCGAACGGGGCGATATCGAGGGTTACCTGGCGCTGCGCTTCCACCGTCAGGCCAGCAACCGCACCGCGGCCCGCATGCTGTCCTGTTTGCGCAAGTACTACGGTCACCTGCTGCGTCAGGGGTTGTTGGAAAAAGATCCTACCGCTGGCGTCGCCATGCCCCACTTGGGCAAGCCCTTGCCCTCCACGCTCAGCGAGGCGGATGTGGAAGCGTTGCTGAACGCTCCGGATCCGGCGACGACTCTGGGCGTGCGCGACCGTGCCATGCTGGAGACCCTCTACGCCACCGGTTTGCGGGTTACCGAACTGGTGACCCTGCGGCTGCAGCAGCTCAACCTGCGTCAAGGCGTATTGCGGGTGATGGGCAAGGGCAGCAAGGATCGGCTGGTGCCGGTGGGCGAGCAGGCCGAAGCCGCGGTGAGCGAATACTTGCGCGAGGCACGCCCGGCCATCCTCGGCGCCCGGCAAAGCGACGACCTGTTCGTCACCGAACGGGGCAGCGCCATGACCCGGCAAGCCTTCTGGTATCTAATCAAGCGCTACGCGCTGCACGCCGGAGTCCACAAGCCGCTGTCACCCCATACCCTACGGCATGCCTTCGCAACCCACCTGCTCAATCACGGAGCCGATCTGCGGGTGGTGCAGCTGCTGCTGGGCCACAGCGACCTCTCCAGCACCCAGATCTATACCCATGTCGCCCAAGAACGCTTGAAAGACTTGCACAGCCGCTGCCATCCCCGTGGCTGAATGAATCGGACCGTCCTTTATGACCACATCCATCCATCCCACCGCCGTCATATCGCCCTTGGCCCGCCTCGCCGAAGGCGTCAGCGTGGGGCCCTACGCCGTCATCGATGGGCCTGCCGAAATCGGCATGGGTTGCCGGATCCTGGCCCATGCGGTGATCCAGCCCTGGGTGCGCATGGGCAAGGATAACGTGGTGCATCCGGGGGCTGTGATCGGCGGCCTGCCGCAAGACTTGGGGTTCGATCCGGCGACCGAGACCTGGGTGGAACTGGGCGACGCCAACGTCATCCGCGAGGCCGCCACCATCAGCCGTGCCACCAAGCCGGGCACGTCCACACGCATCGGTTCCCACTGCTACCTGATGAATAACAGCCACGTCGGGCACGACTGCGCCGTTGGCGATCACAGCATCTTCGCCAGCGGCGCGACCCTCGGCGGGCATGTTCAGGTGGGAGACCGGGTGTTCCTCGGGGGTGGGGTCATGACCCATCAATTCTGCCGCATCGGCAGCTACGCCATGTTGCAGGGCTTGGCCGGCATCAACAAGGACGTGCTGCCCTACATGATGGTGGGAGGACGGCCCGGCAAGCATTACCGGCTCAATCTCATCGGCCTGCGCCGCGCCGGCATCGACGGCGAGCGGCTCAAGGCCGTCTCGGCGGCGATGCGCCGGCTCAAGGGGCAGCGCGGTCTGGAGGGGTTGCCGGACACGCCGGAACTCGACTATCTCAGGTCCTGGCTGGCGGCGGGCAGCAAGCGCGGGATCCTGCCCTTCGTCGACATTCACCGCGAAGCAGACTGAGGGGGCGGTCATGAGCAGACTGAAGTGCGCGGTGGTCGGGGTCGGCTACCTCGGCAAGTTCCACGCGGAAAAATACGCTTCCCTGCCGGACTGCGAACTGGTGGCGGTGGTGGATGCCAATCCGGAAGCCGCGGCGGCCGGCGCCGCCAAGAACGATTGCCAGCCGCTGACGGACTACCGGGCACTGTTGGGAAAGGTCGACGCGGTCAGCATCGTGGCGCCGACCACCCTCCATTTCCCATTGGCGCGCGACTTTCTCGCCGCCGGCGCCCACGTGCTGGTGGAAAAGCCCATGACGGTCTCGGTGGAGGAGGCCGACGAGCTGATCGGCATTGCC
>VEPB01000091.1 GCA_012026715.1 Methylococcaceae bacterium
AAAAGTATCCAAAAGAAAGGCCACCCCCAGCCGCGAGAGCCCTTGCGCTCCTCGCTTTCAGCAGGGGTTGGCAGAAGGGCGATCCGTCGCCCTCTGCCAACGCGCGGCATCCCTGCCGCGCCCCTTCGGGCTGATCCTGCTGAAAGCTCCGGTGCTCAGCGCGACTGAACGGGAGTTGAAGATCGAGAGCCAAGAGCGATCCTTGCGCGTCATTCCGGCAGGTAAGGGTCGCGATTCAAGCGACCGTTTGCGATTGGAACTGCCGGAATTCGGTTGCCAGGGATGGTTACGCTTATACGGCCTTGTAACCTGGACCCCGGCAATCCCTGCCGGGGTGAGTCGCTTTTCCTTAACTTAACGTCGCTCTCTATCCGGCCCGTGGACCGCTCAATTGACGGTAAATGTCACCGCATCGCTGCTGCCGACCGGGTTCTTGATCGCCACCTCGTATTCCCCCCCCGCCAGCCTCTTGGGCACCAGGACCTGCAGCTCGAACTCGCCGATCCGGCTCTTCGGCTTGGCGACCAGGGGCTTGCCGCCGGTGCTCGGTTGGAATAGCGCCACCGACTTGGCGCTGCCGAAATAGCGGCCGGTCACGGGCATCGTGGCTCCGGGCGTTCCGCTGGCGATGTCCAGTTGGGTCAATTCCGGTTTGTGCATGTTCACGCTGGCCTGGCCGCTGCCCGGCGTTCCCTTGCGCGTGATGTCGACGGTGTGGCTGCCCTCGGTCAGCTTGGGCGCGGCGACGACGATGGTGGTATCGGACCAGGCCAGGATGCGGGCGCGCTTGCCGTCGACCGCAACCTTGCCGGGACGGCTGGTGAACTCCTTGCCCGACAGGACGATGCGTCCGCCGAAGCCGATGTCCGGCGTGACCGCCGCCACGTCGGCCACCTCGCCGGGGGCGCCGGTGCGGCCCGACAGGGTCACGGCCAGATCGGCCAGGTTAGCGGCGGATACGGTGACGGTGCCGGTCACCGGCTCCTCGCCTCCGGAGCTGGTGAACTTGAGGCCGACCTTGCAGGTCTTGCCCGGCTTGAGCAGCCTGCCGGTGCAGCGGTTGGCGGCCAGCGCGAAGGGTGCGTCGGGGCTGGAAATGGAACCGACCTGAACGTCCTGGGTGCCGTCGTTGATCAGCAGCAGGGTGCTTTTCGCCGTCTTGCCGCTGGCCACCGCCCCGAAATCCAGGCGGCCGGTCGCCGCCGCCAGATGGCCGGCGGAAATGCCGTTGCCGGCCAGGCTGGCGGTCACCGTAGCGCCGCTGCCGGTCTGGGTCACCGTCAGGGTGCCGGTGCGGCTGCCGGTGGCGCTGGGGGTGAACACCACGCCGATGGAACAGGTGGCCCCGTTTGCCGCCAGGGTCTCGCCGCAGGTGTTGGAAACCACGGAGAAATCCCCGCTCGTCGCGATGGAAGCGATGGCGAAAGCGGCGCTGCCGGAATTGCTGAGGGTGATGACTTGCGGCGCGCTGGCGGCAAAAATCGCCTGATCGCCGAAGTTCTGCGGGGTGCCCAGCACTGGGTTCGGCGCCGCTCCCTTGCCGGTGCCGGTCAGGCTCAGGGTCAGCGGCGAGCCGCTGGCGGGCGTGACGGTGAGGGTGCCGCCGCGGGATCCGGCCAGGGACGGCGAGAAGCTGACCTGGATGCTGCAGTTCTTGCCTGCGGCCAGGCTGTTGCCGCAATCGTGGGTGGCGGCGAATTCCGCGGTCGCGGCGATGGACTTGATGCCGTAAGCCGCGGTGCCGGTGTTGCTGAGGCTGACGGTCTGGGCGGCGCTGGTGGTGCCCACCTCCTGCTCGGCGAAGGCGGCGATGGTGCCGAGCTGGGCGCTGGCACTGCCGCCGCCGGTCGCCTTGCGCACCACCAGCACCACGCCGTTCGGGATGGGCATATAGAGCCAGGGATCCGGGCTGAGATCCAACACTCCCCGATCGGACAAGTGCTGGATCCCTGAAGCGAAGTTCGTCGACCAGACCGTGGCTTGAGGCTGCTTATTGTCGTTCACGCTGCTGAAGGTCCCCGTGAAATACTCGGCCTGCTCGAAATGAGTGAACGGATTCAGGTCGATGGGCGGATTGGTTTGGGAAACGCCGTAGGTTCCCGGGTCCCGCAGCACGCCTGTGGTGGTGAACTGCGCCTGCATGCCGAACACGTCGTAATACAGGTGGGTCAGCTCGCTGGGCGTGTTTTTGAAGTTGTGGGAAACGTCATAGGTGCCGTCCCAAGCTGAGTCGCCCATTTGGCCGAGTTGGAAGGAACTGCCCTTGATCGGTTTCGCTTCCGGCAGCCGCCAGTCGTTGTGGCCGGACCAGTTGGTGCTGTTCAGCCAATTGACGAAGGCGATGGCTCCGTAAATGGTCATGAGGCCTTTGGTGGCATGGTCGGGGATCCCGTTCCCGTCGCCCTTGGTCGCCCACTCGTCCGAGCTGAGGGTGACGGGGCCAGCCAGAGGATCCTTGTAACTGGGCGTCAGGGCCAGCATGTCCTTGATGAACTGGTCCTTGGCGGCATTGTCCGCCAGGCCGTTGTAAAGGGTGGCAAACAGATTGGCGTCCTTGGCCCACATCAGGCTGGTATCGGTGTCCGTCACGGTGCCGTCGCCGTTGTCCTGCAGGGTGGCTTGAGCCGGCGGCACCGTCAGCAGCGCCGCCAGGAAAAAGGCTGCCGGCAAACGTCCGCCGGCGGAAACTGTCGCAAGATTCATCGTGGTTCTCCTAAGGATGTGGAATGCCGGACCGACTTGCCGCGGCCTCGGCTACAACAACAACGGGCGCAACTTCCGCTGCGCCCACCAAAAAAATCCAATGGATCCGGTATGGCCGGAACTGCCCGCAGCTTCTTGTTCGGGCGGGCGTCGCAATCTCCCTTTCCCTCTGGGCTAGGGTATCTGCACAAGTCCCTCTCCCAGCGGGAGAGGGATTTAGGGTGAGGGCCAAGCGCCCGATGTTTCGAGGACTTGGTCGCAAGGATTGAGCGCTCCTAGCCCTCTCCCGCGGGGAGAGGGGACTCGATGCCCGGCGGCATGGCTGCGGCGGAACAAGCAGAACCGGCATCGGCATCTCCCCTAGAACACCAAGCTCCAGGTGGCGCTGAGGCTGCCCTGGCGCTTGAGCTGATAGCCGTTGGGGTCGTCGTAGAGGGGCTGCAGCCATTCCACCGCCAGCCGGTTGCCGGCGAAGGCGCCGGTGGGCACCAGCAGGTTGAGGCCGAAGCCGGCGTCCCAATAGCGGCCGCCGTAGTTGTCCGGGTAGTCGGTGGGCACGCCCTCCTCGTGGATCTTCTGGAAGCCGCCGCGGATCGCCCCCTGGGTGGTGTAAAGGCCGCGGGCGGTCAGCGTCATCCAGGGCAGCGGGCTGTAGCCGGCCCAGGCGGTGGCCTGGAACCCGTCGCCCAAGGCGTAGCCCAGCTCGTTCTGGTCCTCCAGCCGCACGGTGGCGGCGGCCTGGGCGCCCCAGGAGAAGCTGCCGGCCAGGCCGGCGTAGGTGAGGCTGGGCTTGAAGTCCCAGGTGCCGCTGCCCAGTTGCATGCCGTAGTCGTAGAGGCGTTCGGGCAGCTGAACAATTTTGATCTTGCCATTTGGCCGCACGATTTGCGTATTTTCCTGGTGCATCAGCCGCATCCGCCGGTTGATGGCGCCGGTGGGGGCGGTGACGCCGGCGGTCAGGTGGACCCGCTGGCCGGCCCCTTCCCACAGCCGGGCCATGGCGTAGAGGCCGGTGTCGCCGATGCCGCCGGTGGCATGGGTGAAGAATTTATGCATGCCAATTGCACTGTCTGTATTCCCGCTTACTGTGCCGCTCTCGAACCGCTCGGGAGGGCGACCGTATTGTGCCGCGTCATCTGTCGTAATGAGATCCCGCAGCTGATTGCCCAACTGCATCTCCATGTCCACGAACTGGGGCATCAGCATCAGGTTGAGCCAGGACGTCGGCGCGTACATCAGCTCCACCATGTGCATGTGCATGTCCATGGATTGCGGGCCGAGCACGCAGCCGCGCCGCAGCGGCGGGCAGCCGCCGCGGATCGCCTCGGCGGAGGCGGCCGGCTCGCCGCGGTGCAGCAGGGCGCCGGCCTGGCGGCCGTACATGTAGCGGTAGCCGGCCATCAGGGCGCCGGGCTCGTCCAGCATGTGGGCGAACATCACCCCGGCCGGCGCGCCGGTGCCGTGGTGGTGGGCGTGGGGCCGGTCTTCGTCCCCCGGCCGGCCGGGGGCGGGCAGGTCCACCCGCAGGGCGGCGTTGGCCACCCAGTAATCGAAATCGGCGAAGTCCGCCTCGCCGCCGCCGCCCAGCCGCAGGCCGCCGCCGTGGGTGTAATGCTCGAAGCCCGCCTCCAGGCTCACCCCGCGGCTGAAGCGCTTGGCTAACGTGACGCCCCAGCTGAAGGCGCCGTAGGCCGACAGCCGGTGGTCGCTGGAATAGGCGGAAGGCAAGCGGGAGAGGTTTTTGGCGTGGGCCTTGGCGGTGCGTGCCGGCCGCTTGATATCGTCGACGGTGTCGTAGGCATGGGGCACCACCAGGTAGGGGTGGTAGAAGTCCGCCGCGCTCTGGGAGTAGTAGCGCGCCCGGGGAGTGAGGGTCCAGCCGCCGCCCAAAGGCTGCACCCAGTCGGCCTCGAAGGTGTGGGAGTCGATGCCCCAATCGTCGTGGAACAAGCGGTAATTCAGGTGCAGGGCGGCATCCAGCGGCGCCAGGTGTTGCACGTAGCGCAGATCGCCGGTCCACTGGTGGCGCTGCTCCGGCCGCCGTTCCAGGAAGGCACGGGCGGCGCCGGCGCTGGTGGCGAGCGTGCCGGGCCGTTCGGGGTTGGGCGCCTGGTCGGGGTCGACCCAATAGGTCTCCACCACCTTGTAGGGATTGGCCAGATAGCCCGAGCTGCGGGTGTAGCCGAGCCCGGCCTGGACCAGGGCCGACTTGGTCAACACCTGGGTGAGGCCGAGGGTCGCCCCCCAATCACGGCGGCTGCCTGTCAGGATATCTTGGATGTTCTCCAATTTTTTGTAGTTGGTACTGACAGCGGGAACCCACACCTCATCGACTTGTTTGGGGTAGTTATAAGAAAGCAAATAGGCATTGGCGTTCGGGTCGATGATGGCGTGGGTGTCGCTGCTGGTGTAGCTGAGCCCCAGGTCCAGCGTGGTGAGCTTGCGGTTGAAGTCGAAGCGGCCGCCCAGATTGACGAAGCGGGAGTCGTAGTCGTTTTCCACCGAGAGGCCGCCGCCGGCGCTCAACTCCGCCATGTCCCAGCGGTAGCCCAGGCGGAAGTCCCCCTGCTTGCGGGTTTCCGGCGAGGCGGTGGCGAGGACGTGGGTCAGGGCCGGTTCCGGCGTATACCGATATTTGCTGGCGGTCGGTAATAAACTGGTCAGCAGCGGCCGTAGCGTTCGGTCGAAGAGCATGGGTGCTCCTTGCGCGCCTATTGAATTGATGTGAGGTGACGCACCGGATGCGGTGTGCTCCCTGGCATTGTTTTGTCCGAAGGCCGCCGGGGCGGTGCTGATGGGGGTCGCGCCGCCCCAGGTGTCCTGCTGGTAGTTGAAGCCGAAGCGGAGCCGGTCGGTGAGTGACACCCGCGCCGCGCCGCGCAGGCTGTCCACCGTGATCGGGTTGTGGTAGGGCAGGGCCTTTAGTTTGTAGTCCTCCGCGATGCCGTAAATCTGCCGGTGGCCCTCCTCGTAATGGCCGTACTGAAAATCCACCGTGTCGCCCTCGTCCGCCGCGGCCAGGCCGGGCAAGGCCAGCGCCGCCGCCATCAGCGCCTGCAGCCCCGCGCTCGCGGCCGGAGCGCCGCGCCCGCCCGCCCGCGGCAACGTGTAGGTTGGGCAAACGGCTTTTGGTTTGCCCACCGTTCCCGGTGGGAAGATAGAGCCTGCCCACCCTACGATGGGCCGTTCGTCACCGGCGGGTTTCTGGGGTGGGGTGGCTCGTGCTTGCGACGAACGCGGTGGAACGACAGGCGCTTCGGCCCTCACCCTGCCGCTCCTCCGATCGCAAACGTCCGTTTGAGTCGCGGACCTTCCCGCGGGGAGAGGGTTCCAGAGGTAGGGTGGGCAAACGGCTTTTTGTTTGCCCACCGCGGCGGTGGGCAGATGGAGCCTGCCCACCCTACGGGGAGCGCCCCTTTCTTCGATCGGTTGCTGGGTAGGGTTCCAGAATTCCGCCACCCGGTACCGCCCCAGCGCCGCCAGCAGTTGCGCGGCCAGCCGCGACAGGGCGCCGGGGCCGGCCGGCTGCCGCGCGTTGCTAATAGCAGCCACAGCCGCCTCCGCCGCCGGCCAGGCCGCCCTTGGCCGCCTCCCGGCTGTTGTAGTTGTGCTCGCGCAGCTGGCTCTGCAGGGGCGCGGGGTCCAGCGCCATTTGCGGCTTGGCCAGCACCCCCCGCTGCCAGGGTTCCACCCCGGCGCAGCCGGCCAGCGCCAGCGCCACGGCGGTCCAGGTCAGAAGTTTCAGCGGTTTCATCCTTTCTCCTTGCAATGCTTCCGCTACGCCAACGCATCCATGATCCGGCCCTCCGGGCCACCTTTTCCCAGACGGAGAAGGAAACACGCGCCGCCAAGAAAAGGGAGGCGGGCCGACCGAATCGGAGTCGAGGAATTTCATACTGGCCGGCCTAGTTGTTGATGACCTGTGTCCATGTCACGGGCGGATTGGAAAGCTCAGAGCCCCCTCCGCTCACGCAAAACGCTTGAATTACATATGAGGCGATCCCTGGTGTGGTGTGGTGGACGGTTACGAAGTAGCTGCCCGAGCGGCCAGGCATCGCGATAGTTGCGCTGGGTGAACCGTCATTAACAATGCCGTCCCGTGTCGACTGGCCCATGTTTCCCTTGGTGATGGTGGCCATCAATTTGCCTGGACCAGATGGGTACCTATACAAGAATTCCACGGAAAAATACAAATAGTACGTAGCTGGGTCGTAGCAGTTGATTGTCCAAGCCTCAGTCGATCCGGCGTCCTTGTTGTTGTTGATGATGCCGGACCAGGTATGGGCGGCGGCTCCGCCCGAATAGGCTGAGGCCAGCAGCAGCGAGGCGGTGCAAAGTAGGTGTTTGATCCGTGCGTCGTTCATGGTGCTTCCTCCTGAAGGGACGGCGGCGGGAGCGCGCTCCCGCCGGGCTCGAAGCGGACCGGACCCCGTAGAGCTTCCGATCCGCCCCTGCCGATTCCGTTGGTTAAGCGCTTAGTTGTTGATCAATTGCGTCCACGTAGGCGCGGGGTTCTGGATCTCGGTGCCGGCGGCATTCGCGCAATGGGCGTTGATCATGTAACTGGCTATCCCCGCGGTGGTGCGCTGGACGGTGATGAGATAGGTGCCGGTGCCGCCCGCACCGGTCAGGATCGCCGGTCCGGGCAGCGGGCCGGCGGCGGGGGTGTCGTCCATTACGGAGCGGCCGATGGTCCCCTTGGTGATGGTGCCGGTCAGAACCCCGGGGTTGGCTTGGTTACCCGCTGCCGCCGTGTATTGGACGGAGAAACTCACTTGGGTGGTCGCCGGGTCGGTGCAGGTGAAAGACCAGGCCTCGGTCGATCCGGCCGCGGTATTGTTGTTGATGATGCCGGACCAGGTATGGGCGGCGGCTCCGCCCGCATAGGCCGCGGCCAGCAGCAGCGAGGTCGTGCACAGTGCGTGTTTGATGGTTCCAAATTTCATGGTTATTGCTCCTGCCGCGGCGGTGCCGGCGGCCTGCTAGGTTGATGTCGGGTCCGAAGCAACCGTCCCGGTTGTTCCGGACCGGGCCGGCGCCCGTGGGGCGCCGGCCCGTCGTTGCCGTCCCCAGCCGGAGATCCGGAGGTTTCGGCCCGGAAGCCGTCCCGCTTCCGGAATTCGCGATCGGCCGGGTCGGCTCAGGGTTGCCGGGGCAGGTTCTTGAGTTCCTGCAGCTTCTGGGTCGCGATGCTGCTCACCGCTTCGTCGCCGTCGCCGGCCGCCTGCTCCAGCAGCGCCAAGCCGTCGGCGTCGGCGCCGGCGGCATCGACCGCCATCAGCCGGACCGACAGATCGGGAGCGTGCAGGGCCGTTTGGAGAACCGCAGCGGACTGTGGACCGCCGCGGCGCGCCAGTCCCCACACGGCCTTGGCCCGGACTTCCGGCTCCTGGTCGGTCAGGCTTTTTTCCAGGATCTGCCGCACCGTGGTTGCGTCGGCGAGGTTTTCGCCGCTCAGGCGATCCAGCGCCGCCGCCCGCGCCACCGGGTCCGATCCGCCGGCCAGGGCCACCACTTGTTCGGCTTGTTCGCGCTTGCGCCGGGATTCCTCGGCGTTCGGCTTCTTCCCCGGTTCCTTGGGCGCGCCGGCGGCCGCCGTACACACGGCAGCGTCGCCGGCGGCGGACCTTTCCTTGATCAGGCTGGAGCCCAATATCCAGATTTCGCGCGGCTGACCGGCTTTCGCCGACTGCGCCGAGCCGCCCGCGCGGAGGAGGAAATCGGCCTTGGCGCCCAGCAGGCAGCGCAACACCGGCTGCAGCGAGGCTCCCGCGCAGGTGGCGGTGACCGGCGCTTCGGGCAGGACCGAATAGTGGATGACCGCGCCGGTACGCGCCGCGAGTTCGTCGAGCACTCGGGCGAGCGGGGCGTCGCGCGCCTCCAGGGTGACGGCGGGCTTGGCGCCCGGCTCGGCGGCGACGGCGATTTGCGGCGGTCGCGGCGCATCGATCGCCATGGCCGGGTTCGCAAGCAATGCGGCGAGGACCAGCGGGCCGATCCGTCCGGGGATGTTGTTCATGATCGAGAGCGTCCTTTACTAGACTGGGTTCCAATGACTCGATACATCGCGCCTTACGGCGACGAGTCGTAATGCACGTGCTGTGCCATGCAACCCGGAATCCTCCCGATGGCATCCCGGGTCCGCCGCGGAGGCCTGCAGTTAGGTCCAGGAAATCATGGCGTTGACCTCATTCCGCGCGATCAGCCAGCACCCGCCGATCAGCCGGGAAGCCGCCTCGAAGCGTCGGAAATTCGGTCTCGCGATCGCGGAAATTGAGGCATTTCCCGAACTGGCTGCGCGAACTCCCGCAATGGGTCTGGCGGTTTCCGGCCGAGAACCGCCGCGATCTGCCAATCGCTCAAAATGGGGGGCTGGAATCGGCGATCCAGGGAGCGCGGAATGGCTTCGGCGATTTCCCGGATATCCCGTGGCAGCTAAGGGATACGCCGCCGCGGGACCCCTCAAGATGAATTTCAGGATATTGATCGATAAAAGTTTTGTTAGTGGTTCAGGCTTTGCCTCTTCGATCCTGCATGCCCCTTCGGGACAGGCCTGCAACAGGAAGAGACAAAGCCACACCCGTCGCGAGGCGGGGCCGGAAAGCCGCGGGTCTTGGCGACGAGACAGCCGGGGCGCCTCCTCGAAATCCCACAACATTCCGTCTCGCGGCCCCCAATCCATGGGGCACTTTTCGAGGGAAGCAAATGGAAGCTGTGACAGGAAGCGCGGTGACCGTGGCCCTGGCCGGAACCTCGCTGTCCCTTGTCTTGCGCGTTCGGCAGAAGGAGGCGCAAACCTTCGAACATGCCGGGCCACCATCCTGACCGGGAAACCGAGCGGGATGATTCAGGGCCATTTCCAAGCTTTTTGCCGACGCCGGCCGCTGGCGCCCA
Organism: Methylococcaceae bacterium; assembly: GCA_012026715.1. Lineage (GTDB taxonomy): Bacteria > Pseudomonadota > Gammaproteobacteria > Methylococcales > Methylococcaceae > VEPB01. The sequence goes on from VEPB01000091.1 coordinate 9,598, forward strand.
GGCCGGCGAACGCGCTCCCCAGCAACCAGACCGCGCCGGGGACAGGCACGCTGGAGATGGTCAACCGGTAGTCGTTCACCGCGTTATAGACATCGCCGTCCCGGAATCCCCCCAGGAAGATGGTGTACACCTTTCCCGCCTCGGCCGTGAAGGTGACGGCGTTTCCGGAAACGTCGTCGGCCAGCCGGGTCAATCCGTGGGTTCCGAAGGGGTTGTCGGGCGTAATCGGATTGGCGTTGTCGCCCACGGCCTGTGCCACCGCCGGGGTGACGTTGTTCCAGTAACCATGATGGTTGCCGTAATCCGTGGTGGTGTCCTGTCCCTCGAAGACCGAAAATCCGTAGTGGGCGTTCAGGCTTTGCGGCCCCAGGCTGGCTGCAGCGATCGTCACCGTCTGGGTCACGTCGGAGCGGATCAGCCCGAAATCCATGTCGTACTGGCCGCCGTGACGGGGGGTCGTGTCATACCAGCCGCCCGGAGCCACATCCAGATCGGCGTGGATTCCGTACTGGGCGAATGAGTCGTTGCCGGAAAGGGTGGCGCCGTCGCCGGCCGAGGTCAGGACCACCGTCCAGTTCAGTGGATGGGTGCCGAGATAGTTGAAGTTGGCATCGGTCCGGGGATCGTTGCCTACCCAGGGAACCGCCGCGCCGGAGACATTTCCCG
>VEPB01000380.1 GCA_012026715.1 Methylococcaceae bacterium
CCGGAGAAGTAGTCAATCGGCTCTTTTCGCCTCCGTCGACGCAATCGCCCCGGCCCTAAGAGGCTGACAGGCCGGCATGGCGCTGGATAATCGCAGGCCGCCTAGGTTCTGCGCCCGTTAGCCCGCGCCGGCATTGGATCGGGATTTCCGTCGGACTTCGCTCACGTCGTCAAGCTCCGGTTTGCCATTCCCATACGGCAAGGCCGGGAATCGAACAGTCGATTTTGAGCACCGTGGCAATAGTACAAACGTGCTATTGACTGTTGTTCGCCTTTGAATATGATCGGAGCGGCCTACCCATCGCCCCGGAGCACTCGGTTCAGGCCGAGCGCCGGGCAGAGGATAAGGGGTGGCAGGAGGAAATCGCCGATCCCGGAGCGTTCCCGAGGCTGGGATCGGAATCCGGTGACTCAACGAGCACCAACCGCAAAACGGGACGTTGGCCATGAGCTACAAGCCGCTTTGTTTCATGATCATGCCATTCGGCGTGAAGCCGGTTATGCCGGTGGTCCAGGGCGCGCCGTCGCGCATCAATTTCGACCAGGTATGGCGTCAGATTCTTGAGCCCGTGATCGCGGAACTGGGATATGACCCGGTCCGGGCCGATCAGGACACCGGCGCCTTGATCATCCATGAGATGCTGGAACGGTTGTATTTCGCGGATTTGGTACTGGCGGACATGACCTTGCCCAACGGCAACGTGTACTACGAGGTCGGCATCCGGCATGCCGCCAAAGCGACGGGGTGTGTGTTGCTTTCCGCCGATTGGGCCACCCCGCTGTTCGACACGCAGCAGATGCGCCGCGTGACGTACCCGCTGAACGAAGAAACGGTCGATGATGCGGCGGCCGCCAGAGCTCGGGCGGTGTTGACGCCGGCCATCCGGTCGATGATCGACGGCTTGTCGCCCATGAACATCGTATTGCCGGACTATCCGCTGGCCGATCCCGAGCGCGCGGTGACGATGCGCAAATCCCTCGATGCCCTGCGCCGCTTTCAGGCCGGCGCGGAGGCGGTCAGTCTGGAGCCTCCCGGCGACACCCAACGGGCTGCCGCGAAAGCCTATGCCGACCAGTACCCCGCAGCGGGCGTGTCCAGTCTGGCGATGGCAACCACGCTGGTGACGCTGTTGCGCGATGCCGGCTTGTGGGAGGAGGTGCAGGCCTTCATCGCCGACTTGCGCCGCGAATTCAAGGAGTCGATCTGGATGCGGCAACAGCTTGCTTTGGCGCTATCGAAGGCCAAGTCGACCGATCACCTGCAAGCGATTGCTTCCGTGAAGCAGTTGATCAAGAGCCACGGCGACAGTTCCGAGAACCAGGGGCTCATCGGCGGGCGTTACAAGCGCTTGGCCGAAGCGTCAGCCAAGGCCGGCAACGAGCAGGACCACCAGCGCTATCTGAATCAAGCCATCGCCGCTTATGAGCAAGGCATGCGGCTGGACCTGATGGGTTACTTCCCGGTTTCCAACCTGGCGCGGCTGTACCGGCAACGCCGTGCCGAAGGTGACGAGGAACGCGCTCGGTTCGCGCTGCGGCTGACCCAGGAAGCCTGTGAGGCCTTGCGCGAACGGAACATGGCGGATGAGTGGCTCCGTCCAACATTGCTCGGCGTGACCTTCGATCTCGGCGACTACGAAGGTGCGTCACGGCTGATCCGAGAGGTGGAACAGGAAGGGCACGCCGCGTGGAAGCTGGACACGACCCTGAACGATTTACGGCGCAGCGTGGAGGTTTCGATCCCGCCGGATCGACGCCCTCAGTTCGAGGCACTGATTGTCCGGCTGGAAACCTTGCTGCCGGGGTCCTCGTAACAGGACCGGCCGCGTCGTGGTAGCCGGGCGGAGCGGGGGCCATACCGCCGCCGTCATGGTCCGGCACCTCGGCAGCGGGCACGGCGAATCGGTTTCCGACCGCTTCACAAAAGTCTTAGCTGTTTGGACCTGACCCACCACAGGAGAGAAGACCATGAGCTTGCGTGACCGACTGACTTCCCCCGGCCCGAAACGCATCCTGGCACTGGATGGCGGCGGGATCCGCGGCGCTCTCGCCGCCGGCTACCTGCAGCATATCGAAGGCCTGCTGCGGAAACGCATGAATCGGCCGGGACTCGTATTGGCCGATTATTTCGACCTGATCGGGGGCACCAGCACCGGGGCGATCATCGCCGGTGGCCTGGCCATCGGCATGACGGCGGAAGAGGTTACCCGGGCTTATCTGCGCCTGGGGCGTGCGGCTTTCCGCAAAGTGCTGTTGCCATTCAAGGCGCGCTTCGACGGCGAGGCGGTCCGCAAGCAGCTGGAATCCATCTTCGGCGATCGTACTCTGGGCGATGCTTCGCTCAGGACCGGACTGTGCGTGGTGGCGAAACGCGCCGATACCGGCAGCGTCTGGCCACTGATCAATCATCCCGACGGCGCGTACTATCCCCAGAATGCGCCGATGCCCCTGCGCGACGTCATTCGCGCCTCGACCGCGGCGCCCACCTATTTCGTCCCGGAAACCCTGGACGTCGGCGGTGAACTCGGCGCCTTCGTGGACGGCGGCGTCAGCATGGCCAATAACCCGGCCCTGCAATTGTTCTTGGTGGCCACGCTGAAGGGGTTCCCGTTCCATTGGCCAACCGGTGAGGACCGCTTGCTGATCGTCTCCATCGGCACCGGATATTGGAAATACCAGCGCAAGATCGAGAAGATCGAGGACGGCAGCTTGCTGCAATGGGCGGCCGAGGTGCCGACCATGCTGATGGACGATGCCAACTGGCAGAACCAGTTGCTGTTGCAGTATCTGTCCCGCTCGCCGACCGCATACCGAATCGATGGCGAGGTAGGCGAACTGCAGGGGGATGTGTTGGGCGGAATCCCCCAATTGAGCTATCTGCGGTACAACGCGGCGCTGGAGTCCGGCGCGCTGGTCAGCATGGGGCTGCCGGAACTCGCGGCCGAGGCGGAAGACCTGCGGGAGATGAGCGATGCCGACAACGTCGAAAAGCTCCTGGAAATCGGCCGGGCCGCCGCCCGCCAGCAAGTCTTCGACGCCCACTTCCCGGCGGCTTTCAATCTGCCCTGAGGGCGCACCGTTGCAGCGTCGGGGCGATTGAGCCGGCTAGCAAGTGCCGTTGGCGCAATCCCGGGGCTTTCCGTCTCGCGGGATTGCGTCGCCCGACTGAATCGCTCCAGAAAGCGGGCCAGTCCCGGTTGCATGACCTTGGTTTTTTGCCAAGCAACGGGGTTTTTACGCCGAATCGACGTGAATATGGCGCTTGCCAGGGAGGCCGCGGGTGCCGAAGATAGTTCCCCATACGCCATCAACCGCTTGCTCGGGCGTGATGGCAGCAGAGGATGGAATCAGCCATGCCGAACGACATCTTTGTTTCCTACGCACGTGAAGACAACGCGTCGCCGCCGGATGCACCGGATCTGAAGGGATTCGTCGATTTTCTGCTCGAGCAGCTGCGCTACGAGTTCCAGCAACTCGGGCAACCCCGACCGACGATTTTCCGCGATACGCGGCGCATCGATGCCGCCGACTCCTTTGAGCCGGCTCTGGTCGAAGGCCTACAGCAATCGTCGCTGTTGCTGGTCGTCCTTTCTTCCAACTGGATGGGTCGGCCCTGGTGCCAGCGGGAACTGGAAACCTTTGTTGCCGGGCGCCGGCGGCAGGGAGAGACGGACGACGACATCCGTTCCCGTATCGTGGTCGCCCACAAACAGTATCTGAAGCCGGATTCTTGGCCGACTTGGTTGCAAGGCAAGGAAGGCGTGTCGTTTTTTCATCGGGACGAAGACGACCACACCCAGCCGGAGACGCCATTTTTCAGCCGCGGCAAGGCCGATCCGCGCTATGTTCCGGCGATCCAGCGGCTTGCGCAGGCGTTGCGGCGGCGCATCACCGATGAGCCGTCAGCCCCCGGGAAGCCGGTCGCCCCGCAACGCCCTCGCAACGGCCGTATCGTCTATCTGGCCAAGGCCGCAGCGGATTTGTTCAACGCTTACCAGCGGATCTGGGACGAATTGGACGGCCGCGGCTTTACGGTCGTTCCGGATCGCGCTGCGGAAATTCCCAAGGAGGCCGGCGCGAAGGAGTGGATCGACGCGGCTTTGGCCGATACGGAGGTTTCCATCCACTTGTTGGGAGAGAAAAAAGGCTATGCGCCGGAGGAGTTGGATCCGATCGTACAGCTACAGCTGCAGCGGGCCGGCGTCGTTATCGATCAATCCACGGCGGGCGGCGAAGCGGCCCGCTTTCGCAGGCTGATCTGGGCGCCCGCGCTGTTGCCGGAGGCTGACCGGGGTGCAGAAGCACAACTGCCCCGGGATCCGTTGCAGGTGCTGCAGTCCCTGGACCAGCAGCGGACGGGGGACAAGATCGACGGCAGCAATCTCAGCGAGTTCGTGGAATTTCTGCTGCAGCACCTGGCGCGGATGGAGACTGCGCCGCAGCGGCAGAACGGCGCCGGCGGCGACCTTCGCGTCTATGTCAATCATCGCTTGGAGGACACGGAATACGCGGTCAATCTGGCGAGCGCCCTGCAGCAGCTGCAGATCGAGCCGGTGTTTCCGGCGCTGGATGGCGATCCCAGGGAAGTGGAGGAATTGCATAAACAAAACCTCAAGGAATGCGACGCCGTGGTGCTGTGCTACGCCTCCGCGTCGGAGGTTTGGGTGCGGGCCAACGCCGCGGTGCTGGCCGATTGGAACACGCTGGGGCGGTCGCAACAATTCCGCTGTCGTGCCGTCGTCACCGGTCCCCCGGAAAACATCCGCAAATCCGCCCTGCAAAAGATCAAGCCCAGGGAGATTGACGTGGTGTTGAACCTCACGGACAAAGCACTGCTGTCACCCACCGACCTGGCACCGTTGCTGGTGGCTTCATGAGCACGCCCGCGGCCTGTTCGGCGCTATCCTCAAGCCGGCCGTTTCCCGGACTGCGGCCCTATTGCAGCGCCGATCATCCGTTCTTTTTCGGCCGCGAAGACCAGAGTTACGCGCTCTACCGGTTGCTGGACCGGAACCGCTTCATCGCGGTCGTCGGCAGCTCCGGAAGCGGCAAGTCCTCCCTGGTCCGGGCGGGCCTCCTGCCGTTGCTGGACGAGGAGACTCAGGGGACGGGGGGGCGCAGTTGGCACGGGTTTCAGATGCAACCGGGGGACGCTCCCATCGAAGCCCTGGTGTCGGCTTTGGCCGGCCCTCCCCCGCTTTTCGAGGGTGACGAGGCACGAGCGATACACTCCGCCCGCCGGGAACGCATTGCCTTGGCCCTGAACCGGTCCAGTTTCGGCCTGAACGAAGCCCTGGACATGCTCGAGGTGCCGGCGGACCACACCGTCTACCTGCTGGTGGACCAATTCGAGGAACTTTTCCGCTTTGCGGCCAATGTCCGTAGCGGCAGCCAGGATTGGCACCAGGATGGCGCTCGGCGGGAGGCGGCGGCGCGTTTCGTCCAGTTGCTGCTGCAAGCCAGCCGCAATCCCGCGCGCGCGGTGCATGTCCTGATCACGCTGCGCTCCGACTTCATCGGCGACTGCGCCCGCTTTCAAGGCCTGCCCGAGGCCATCTGCGCCGCTCAATTCCTGGTGCCCAACCTCACCCGCGACCAGCGCGAAGAGGTGATCCGTCGACCGGTCGAAGCGGCGGGGTCGACCATCGCCTGTGAGCTGGTCGAACGGCTGCTCAACGATGGCAGCGAGGACATGGATCAGCTCCCGGTACTCCAGCATTGTCTGATGAGGATTTGGGACGCCGCCGGCCGGGGCGGCAATGAAGCGGAGGACGGGTCGGCCAAACGCCAGCTGACGCTGGATCATTATCGCGAGGTCGGCGGCTTGGCCGGTGCGATTTCCAAACACGCCAACGAAGTGTTGAACGACCTGCGTGACTGTGAAGCGGCTGTTGCCGCGGTGTTCCGGGTGCTGTGCGAGCTGGACCGGGAGGGCCGAATCGTCCGCCGCCCCGTCACCTTCGGCCGCATCGGGGAGGAAACCGGTTTGGCGAAGGACCTGATCCGCCGCGTGATCGATCGCTTCCGTAGCGACGACTGCTCGTTTCTCGTGCCGAGCCTGGCGGCACTGCCTCAACTCCAGGACGAGACTCGAGTGGATGTCGGGCACGAAGCCCTGCTGCGAAACTGGGAGAAGATCAGTGCCTCCCCCGCGGAATGTCTCAAATCCGGGCCGAGCGGATGGGTTTGGGACGAAGACCGGGACCGCCGCACCTACCAGGCGCTGCTGTCCCTGGTGGACACGGCGGAAAATCCGGATCAGGTGACCCTGCCCCTGGACCAGGCCGAAGCCCGCTGGACCTGGTGGATGCAACGGCCGCGCAACAACGCTTGGGCCGAGCGCTACGGCGGGGGCATCGAGCGGGTCAGGCGGTTGCTGGAGACCAGCAGGGAGCGCTCGCGCCGCCGCCGCACCATGCAGGCGGCGATGTTCGGCGGGTCGGGAATCTTGGCCGTACCTTTGCTGTTGTTCGTGATTTACCTGGGCTACCAGGAATCGAAGCTGCAGTTTTACAAAGGAGCGGGCGAGAAACTCACGGAGGCCTCGATGAGCGTCGAGCCGGGACCGTCGAGCAATGGCGAATCGCCAGCGGAGAACGTCCGTCCTCGGAAGGAGATCGCTGATCTCTGGAAGTTCCAGACTGCAACGACCAGCGGCGGCGAGAAAACCACCTCGCTGCTGGCCGGAACCCAGGGCTACATGTGGATAGGCAACCGTAACAACCAGCAGCTCCAATCGACCGGGACGCCGGCCCAGCCGGTGTTGCCGGATACCGTGCGCAGCGGCAGCGAATATGCGGTGAACGACGACACCTATTTGCGGGAAGCGCTACCTGATCAGAGCTACCGGTCACAGAAGGTCATCGGAGTTATCCCCCAGGGGACCCGGGTCAAGGCCTTGGAGAATCCCATTCCGTTCGAACGCAAATCGACCCAGTATTGGCTCAAGGTCCTGGTCGTAAACTAATGCTCCGGCATTCGAAGGGCGGTTCGGCGGAATCCGCCACCTGCTGGAGATTCCCAAGCCGCCTCTGAGCGATTGGCGGCGACGCCCCCTGAACGAGTGACGGCGATGCCTCTCCGGACCACCCGTGGAGCCGGTCCGGAAGCAATGGCCATTGCGGGAGCAGGCGACGAATGCTATGTTCTCCGATCATGACCCAGCCCAATTTCATCGTTGTACTCCCGCGACTGTGGCGAGACGCCTTGCCGTCCAACCGCAGAGCGCCGAATATCTGATTCCATCGTAGCCACTGCGGGTCTTCCGCAGCCGCACACGCCTTTCGGGGACCCGCCAAAGCCGAGGTTCCCATGCCCGCCACCGCTGTTTCCCGCAATTCCGCCATTGCCGCCCAAGGGGCGCTGTTGGTGGTGCTCGCCGCGCTCGGCTTTTCCGCCAAAGCCATCCTGGTCAAGCTGGCCTACCGCCATGGGGTCGATGCGGTCACGCTGCTGGCGTTGCGGATGGCGTTCTCGCTGCCATTCTTCCTGGCGCTGGCCTGGTGGGACGCCCGCCGAACCCCGCCCGGCACGGCCGAAAAGTACGATGGACTGGCGGCGGTAGGCTTGGGGCTATTGGGTTACTACCTGGCGAGCCTGCTGGATTTCCTGGGTCTCGAATACATCTCTGCCGGATTGGAACGGTTGATTCTGTTCCTCTACCCGACCCTGGTGCTGCTGATTTCCGCTGCCTGGTCGAAGCGCCGCATCAGTCGCCGAGAGGCCGCCGCGGTGGTGCTCAGCTATCTGGGCATCGCCCTGGTGGTGGCGCGGGAACCGCTGCTGCCGGAGAGGAACTGGGGCACGGGAGCCGCCCTGGTGTTCGGCAGCGCGTTGGCTTACGCGGTCTACCTGGTCGGCAGCAACCGCTTGATCGGCCGGTTCGGCGCTACCCGCTTCACCGCCTATGGCATGACGATGGCTTGCACCGCCTGCCTGGCCCAATTCGCCGCCACCCATCCGCTGGAAGCCGCGAAGGCCTCGGCTCCGGTCTACGGACTGAGCCTGGCCATGGCGGTGTTCTGCACCGTGCTGCCGTCGCTGTTGCTGGCCCAGGGCATCCAGCGCATCGGCGCGCGCCGGGCCGCCTTGATCGGCAGCCTGGGCCCGGTCGCCACCCTGGTTCTGGCCTACCTGGTTCTGGGCGAATCCATGGGTTGGGAGCAGCTGCTGGGCTCGGCACTGGTGCTCGCCGGGGTGATGATGGTGAATCTGAAATAAAAAAGGGGGCGCCCATGCGCCCCCGAGTCACTACCGAAACGAAAATTTCAGGATCACATACACATGCCGTGATCCGAATGCCAATGTTGAGGCAAGACACAGACATTTACGGTGACACGCTGGAAGCCGTGCCCGCCCTCCGAATCGCTGGCGGTCACCGTGAAGTTGACCGCTTGCGAACTGGCGGCAGCGGCGGTCCAGCTGATCTGGCCGGTGGCGGAATCGATGGTCATACCCTCGGGTTGTCCTGAGAGGCTGAAGGTCAACGGCAGGCTCTTGTC
>VEPB01000140.1 GCA_012026715.1 Methylococcaceae bacterium
CAACCGCCGGTCATCGCGCGGTATTCCTTGATCACCGCGTCGGGGCCGGCAAAGCCGTCCAGCCGTATCCAGGGCTTGCCCGGGGCGCCACGCATGAGGGTCAGCGGGGTGTGGTTCATCTTGTCGCCACGGTAGGCATCGAAGGCCTTTTGGATGGCGATGCTGGCTTCCAGGGTGCCGGTGTAATGGTTCCATTGCGGGCCGGCCTTGAACTTGGCGGCATATTCCCGCAGCTTGGCAGGCGTGTCGTTCTCCGGATCGATGGACACCGACACCATGTGGATCTTCTTGGCCTCACCACCCAGCTTGCTCTGCACCTTGCCGAATACGTGGCTCAACACCGGACAGATGGCGGAGCAGGACGCATAGATGAAGTTGACCATGACCGGCCGGCCATCGTCCAGTTCGGTCTTGAACGACACCTTCTTGCCGTCTTCCCGGACCACCTGGACATCGGGAATCTGGTAGTCCGCCTCGGTGCGGGTCACTGGCGCCGAGGATTGCGGCATGGCGTGGTGTTCGTGGCCTTCGTTCCGTTCAGTTTCGGCACCCCACGCGGCACCGGCCAGCAGGACAACAAGTAGCGCTACCGCGCCGCATGCGATGGTCTTGGTATTCATGAACCTCTCCGACATCATTGTTCGCCGCGTTGCTTCAGACGACGGCTTGTTTATCGGCCACGAACGGATTGCTGCGCCGCTCCTTGGCAAAACTGGACATGGGCCCGTGCCCCGGGATAAAGCGGACCTCTGTCCCCAAGGGCCACAGCCGCCCTCGAATGGAACCCAACAGAGTGGCATGGTCACCACCGGGCAAGTCGGTGCGGCCGATCGATCCGGCAAATAGCACATCGCCCACCAGCGCCAGCCCCTCGCCCCGATGGAAAAACACGATATGACCCGGCGTGTGGCCGGGACAATGCAGCACTTCCAGGCTCTGCTCGCCAAACTCGACGGTATCGCCGTGCTCCAGCCAGCGATCCGGCTCGAACGGGGCGATGGGCGGAAAGCCGTACATTTGCGCCTGGCGATCGAGCGATTGAAACCAGTACCGGTCGTCGGCCTGCGGCCCCCAGATGGGGACCGCCAAGTGCCTCGCCAGTTCCTGCGCGGCCCCCACATGATCGAGGTGGCCGTGGGTCAGCAGCACCTTCACGACCGTCAGGTTCTCCTCGGCGATGGCTGCCAGGATGCGTTCCGGCTCGCCGCCCGGGTCGACCACCACCGCCTCACGGGTGTTGGGGCACCCGTGGATCGAGCAGTTCTGCTGGAAGGCCGTCACCGGCACGATGCAGGACTTCATCGAACCGCCCTGCTCACGGAGCTGGCCGAGGCCGGCATGGACGGATTGAGTCGCTGCAATTCTCGACCGATTTGGGCGTAAAGTTCCGGAGTCCACTCTGGCAGCCATTCCTGATCGGCCCGCAGCGGCGTCAGGCGCGGGTCATGGGGGGCGATCACCACACTCACGCGATCCCGGCCGGCCTGCGCCACCAGCACGAACAGTTCCTCGATGGCGGCATCGCCGATGGCCAGACAGCCCACCGAGACATCCTTGCCGTGGATGAATATGTCGGACCCCGGATTGTCGCGGCCGTCCTGTTCGGCGTGGAACCAGTCGAACTCGTTGGGATAGTTGAGCTTCATGGAGAGGTGGAAGTGGCTGTTGGGATTCAGCCCCTCGATGCGGTAGACCCCTTCCGGCACCTGCTTGTCTCCCTGGCGCAGCTTGGGACCGGCGGTGCCGCTGGCGGCCAGGATGGGATAGTCCCGGATCAGCCGGAACTCGCCGTCGCCGCGCGCCCACAGTTCCAGCAGCCGTTCCGCCTTGTACGCCGTCAGCACGATTTCCCGAGGCGGATATTCGACCCGTGCGCGCTGGAAGTAAGGCTTGAGCTGCTGTTCCGCATAGGGTCCGTATTGCTGAAGCACATCCTCCACGGTGCGTTGCTCGGGAATCGGCATGGGCGGGATCATCGCCATACCTCCGTCGGAACTGCGTGGGAGCGCGGTCTGGGGGCGCGCCGGGTCTGGAGCTTTGCCCCTGGGCGCGGGGCCGCTGCATCCGCCGATTTGGAGGAGCGCCACCAATAAGGCTGCATGGCAGAAAACGCGAGGAAGCTGCATGAGGGAAACCGTTCGGAACTGGGAAAGCGGGATTCCCCGATGATTGTAGCCGACCCCACCATTCCGGGCCCGCTTCAGGACGGCCGCCGCCCTCTCAGGCTGCGCCACAGGGCGATCGGATCAAAGCCCCGCCCCCACAAGCGGCAGGCCACCATGCGCGTGATGTGGACGATATCCATGACCGGCTTGAAGTGGCTGGGCCTCGCTCCAACCCGGTAGCGGACCCGGATCGGCACTGGGTGGTAGGCGAATCCCAAGCGAGCGGCCTCGATGATGATCTCGCTCTCGAACACGAAACTGCGGTCGCGGCCCACCGGCACTTTCGCGCGGCGGATCAGCTCCGCCGGATAGACCCGGAAACCCGACTGACTGTCTTCGATCGGCTGGCCGGCGGCCCAGCCGATCCAGAAGTTGGCGACCCGGTTGGAACGGCGCCGCCCTTTCGGGATCACCGACGGATCGTGAAACCGGGAGCCGACGATGCGCCGGTCCGGGTGGCGCTCGGCGGCCTCCAGCAAAGCCGGGATATCGGCCGGCTCGTGCTGGTCGTCGCCGTCCAGGGTCAGCACCCGCTCGGCCCCTTGGGAAACCGCATGGGTGAGGCCGTGCCACAGGCTGGCGGCCTTGCCCCGGTTGCTGTCGTGGGTGAGCACGGTGACCGGCAATTCGGCCAGGATGTCGCCGGTGGAATCGGTGGAGCCGTCGTTGACCACCACCAGATGATCGACGTAAGGCCGGGCCCTTTCCACCACGGTGCGGATGGTGGCTGCCTCATTGTAGGCCGGAACCACCAGCCAGGATTCCGCCACCGTCAAATCATGCCCCCGTTGACGGAGAACACCTGGCCGGTGATATAGGAAGCCCGCTCGGAGGCGAGGAAACCCACCAAGGCAGCCACTTCCTCCGGCTTGCCGGCCCGCTTCATGGGCACCAGCTGCTGAATCGCGGCCGGATCGAAGCTGCCTTGGATCATGGGACTCTCGATAATGCCCGGCGCCACCACGTTGACCAGGACGCCGCGGGAAGCCAGCTCCAGCGACAGCGATTTGGAAGCGCCGATCAGGCCAGCCTTGGCCGCCGCATAGTTGGCCTGGCCCCGGTTGCCGGTCAGCGCCGCCACCGAGGCAAGGCTGATCACCCGTCCCCAGCGAGTCCGGATCATGGGCAGCAGCAGCGGCCGGGTCACGTGATAGAAGCCGTGGAGAGACACGTCGATCACCTTGCGCCACTGTTCCCCGGACATCCCGGCCAGGGGCGCGTCGTCGTGAATGCCGGCGTTGTGCACCAGCACCTGAAACGGACCGGATTCCAACAAGGGCTCCAGGGCCGCGGCGGTGGCTTCGGCATCAGCCAGGTCGAAGCGCACGGCCTGGGCCGTGCCACCCGCCACCCGGATGTCCTGAGCCACCGTCTCGGCTGCCGCGAGATTGCCATGGGCATGGACCCACACGTCCAGCCCCTGACGGGCCAATTCGCGACAGATGGCTCCACCGATGGCACCGCTGCCACCGGTCACCAGCGCCTTCTTCCTCGCCCGGTCGTCAGGCACCGGCGTGGTAGGCCGGGCTATATTCGTGCACCGCCTCGATCATGGCGCCGACGTGTTCCGGATCGATGGCCGGGTGGACTCCATGTCCCAGGTTGAAAACGTGGCCGCTACCGTGGCCGAAACTGGCCAGAACCTTGCCAACCTCAGTGCGGATGGTTTCCTGGGAAGCGTACAGCACCACCGGATCGAGATTGCCTTGCAGCGCCACCCGGTGACCGACCCGCGACCGCGCGGCGCCGATGTCGATGGTCCAGTCCAGCCCGAGGGCGTCGTAGCCGCTGTCGGCCATGGCTTCCAGCCACAGGCCGCCGCCCTTGGTGAACAGGATCGCCGGTATCCGCCGACCGTCAGGGCGCAGCTTGAGTTGATCCAGCACCCGCTGGGCGTAGTCCAGGGAGAACAGCCGGTACTGCTCGGCGGTGAGCGCGCCGCCCCAGGTGTCGAATACCATCACGGCATCGACACCGGCCGCGAGCTGGGCATTGAGATAGGCTGCCACGGAATCCGCCAGCTTGCCCAGCAACTGGTGAGCCAGCTCCGGCCGGTCATACATCAACCCCTTGGCCTTCTGGAATTCGCGGCTGCTACCGCCTTCGATCATGTAGGTCGCCAGGGTCCAGGGACTGCCGGAGAAGCCGATCAACGGCACCCGCTGGTGCAGATTCTGCTTGATCAGCCGCACCGCGTCGGGCACGTAGCGCAGTTCCACTTCCGGGTCGGGGATGGGCAGCTGGCGAATATCCTCGGCGGAGGCGATGACCTTGTCGAAGCGCGGCCCCTCCCCTTCCAGGAAACGCAGCCCCAGCCCCATGGCGTCCGGCACGGTGAGAATGTCGGAGAACAGGATCGCGGCATCGAGCCGGTAGCGGTCGATGGGCTGGATGGTGACTTCGCAGGCCAGTTCCGGGTTGGTGCACAGATTCATGAAGCTGCCGGCCTGCTCCCGCACCCGGCGGTACTCGGGCAGGTAGCGGCCGGCCTGGCGCATCATCCACACCGGGGTACGGTCGACCGGTTGGCGCAGCAGGGCGCGCAGAAAGCTATCGTTCTTCAGGGGTTCCATGGGGTCAATTCTGGGGTTTATCGGATTCCGCCGCCTCATCGCGGGCCTTGGTCTTCAGGATTTCCTGCTGAACCGCACGGAGCGGCCGCGGGACGGCGCGGCCCTGGCGGCTCGGCAATTCTGCCGCCGCCGCCAGAGCGGCGCCGAAACTGGGGTAAATTCCGTACACCACGGTGTACAGATCGCCCCCTGAGCGCCCTGTTTTATAAAGGGCAATCTGGTCGCTGGGCGGGAAGTCGCGCAGGAAGGCGTTCAGCCGCGCCGGCTGCGATACCGTGATCAACTGCAGAGTAAAGCCCTTGGCGTCCTGCTGCTGCAGCCATTCGGCGTCCTTCAGGTCGGCCAGGTTATTGGGCTTGCCGGCGGCTGCCGGTGGTTTGGGCGGCGCGGTTGGCGCCACTGCCGCCGGAGTGGGGGACGGTGCTGGCGTGGCCGGGGCGGCCGGCGCCGGCTCCACCGCTTGGGGCGTTGGGGTCGATACCGGCTGAGCGGCGACAACGGCCGGCTCGCCCGCCGCAACCGCTGGCGATGTCGCGCCCTGGGACGCCACCGGCGGCGAACCGTCGGTGGCTGCGGTCGGAGGACCGGGCGGCATGGGCGGCCCCACCAGTTCCTGCGCAACCTCCGGGGCTGCCTGCGCGGAAACGGGGATATCGGCGGATGGCGGCGCTTCGGCGACCGCAGGCTGTTCTGGCGCTACGACCTGGGCCATCGGCGGCTCGACCGGCAGCGGCGGTGGCTCCGTTACCGGAGGCTCGGGAATTGGCTGCGCCGCTTGGGTCTGATCGGGTGGCAATGGCATCGGGTGGGTCTGCTCCGATCCGATATCGCCAACTTTCGCAAGGCGCGCCTGCATAGCCGCGAGAATCTCGCCACCGCGGTCGTATAGGACGGCGGCCAGCAGTACCGCAACCAGGCCGGACAAGACATAGGTCGAACTCTTGCGCGACGAAGGCGGCGATCCCGGAGCGACCGGCGCGGGCGGTGGAACCACCAGCCCTACGCTGGCTGCTGACGGGCTTGCGAGTGGCCCGGCCTCCGTGGTCAACGGCAGTATCTGGGCGGTTTTGAAGGCGGTCGGATCGGTTAGGGTTTTCGCCGCAAATTCTTCCGGCGTCAACGCACACACCAGTTTCAGCGGCGGCTGGAGGCTGACGTACCGCACCAGACTCTCCAGCAACCCCGGCATCAGGGCTCCGGCGTTGTCCAGCACGAACACCAGGCAACGGCCGTGGCGCTCCATGTCCACCAACTGCTCCTCCAGCAGTTCGGCCTGGCTGCTTCCGTAGCCGTCACCGGGCCTGCGCAACAGCCTGAGCGCTTCGTCGACGATGAAATCGAAGGTCAGGTTGGGACCGGCCTGCAGATAACAAACCAGCCAATTGCTTTGGGCATGCGCCTGAAATTGGCGCAGCAGCTGGGTCTTACCCGAGCGCGCGGCCCCCCGCAGCACCACCGGATGGGGCAGGTTGGCCACCAGATGTAGCATCAGATCAAGCTTGCGCGCTGGGAATGCGTATTCCATCGGAACCTTCCTGGGGTCGTATCAACCCCGGCCGTAACGTTCGAGGGTTTCCCGGAGAGGTGAAGTCTCGACCACAACCGGCAGAGTGGCCTGGCCGATTCCCCGCAGCAGGATCAACCGCAACCCGCCATCGACGTTTTTCTTGTCCACGGCCATGAGATCGACGAAGCGATCGGCCGACAGTTCCGGCGGCGGAATGACGGGCAACCGCGCTCGCTCCAACAGGGCCGTGATCCGCCCGACATCGACCGCATCGATCCAGCCCAGTCGAGCCGACAAGTCGGCCGCCTGGCACATGCCAATGGCAACCGCCTCGCCGTGCAGATAAGCCCCGTAGCCGCAGCCGGTTTCAATGGCATGGCCGAAGGTATGGCCGAGATTGAGCATCGCGCGTTCGCCGGTTTCCTTCTCGTCGGCCGCCACGACCTGGGCCTTATTGACGCAGGACCGTTCGATGGCCCAGGCCAACAGTTCAGGATCGCGCGCCAGCAAACCGTCGATGGATGCTTCCAGCCAAAGGAAGAACTCCGGATCCCGGATCAGGCCGTACTTGATGACCTCCGCCAACCCGGCGCTTAGCTCCCGGTCCGGCAGGGTCGCCAGGGTTGCGGTATCGGCAAGCACGCAGCGGGGCTGATGGAAAGCGCCGATCATGTTCTTGCCGAGCGGATGGTTCACCGCGGTCTTGCCGCCCACCGAGGAATCCACCTGGGCCAATAACGTCGTCGGAATCTGGATGAAGGGCACGCCGCGCTGGTAACAGGCCGCGGCGAAGCCGGTAAGATCGCCGATCACCCCGCCGCCCAGGGCTATCAAGGTGGCATTGCGGCTGTACCGGCACTCCAGCAAAGTCCCGAAGACGGCCATGGCCGACTCCATCGACTTGTGCTGCTCACCATCGGGTATGACGACGGATTCCACCCGATAGGGGCTCAGTTGCGCCAATACCCGGTCGAGATAGAGCGGCGCCACCACCTGATTGGTGACCACCAGCACCTGGCGTCCGGCGATATGGTTGCCAAACAGTTCGGCGCGATCGAGCAAGCCGGTGCCGATATGGATCGGGTAAGTCCGGTCGCCCAGTTCTACGGACAGTGTCTTCATCAGGCTGGCGCGTTATGGAACAGACGCCGGTAGGCCCGCGCAATCTGGCGCGCCGCGTTTCGGCTGGAAAATGTGCCGGTGTCGACGATGTAATCGGCAACGGCACGGTAGATGGGGTCGCGCACCAGGCACAGCTCTTCCAGTTTGGCGCGCGGGTTGGGAGTCTTCAACAGAGGGCGGTGTGCGTCATTGCGGGTGCGCTCCAGTTGGCGCTCCACCGAGCACTGCAAGTAGACGACGAATCCCCGTTCCATCAGCACTTGCTGGTTTTCCGGCGCCAGCACTGCCCCCCCGCCGGTGGCCAAGACCAGCGGCGAATCCTCGGTCAACAGCCCGATGACTTCCGACTCGCGCTTGCGAAATCCCGCCTCGCCCTCGTACTCGAAAATCATGGGGATGCTGACCCCGGTACGCTGTTCGATCTCCCGGTCGCTGTCGACGAAGGGAACCCCTAGAGTGCGTGCCAACATCCGCCCGATGGTCGTCTTGCCTGCACCCATGGGGCCAACCAGGAAGATGTTGCCGTTGCTGTTCATCGTCCCATGATATCACGCCAGCTCCCGACATCACGGGCGCCCGGGCAGTGGTAACGCCTCCATACAAAAAAGCCCCCGGGGGAAACCGGGGGCCCAAGTGCCGTGTTTCAAGTTGGCCGGAACCTGCCGCCGCATTGCGGCGACAGGTTCACTGGTCTTACATGAAGGACGGGATCAGCGGAGCGTCGATCTGAGTGATCTGACGGTTGCCGGCTGCGTCGAAGAAGAACAACAGACCTGCGAAACGGCTGTCCGGATCGTAGATGATGTCGGACAGACGATACACTTCCCAAGCGGCGTCAGAAGCCACAACTTCAACCGTACGGGTTTC
>VEPB01000131.1 GCA_012026715.1 Methylococcaceae bacterium
GCGATGCAGGCGGCGAAATGGCCGGCGCCGCCGTCGCGCAGATCGTCCCGGTCCACCGAGGTGATCACCACATAGCGCAGCCCCATCTGGGCGATGGCCTGGGCCAGGAGGGCCGGCTCCTCGGGGTCCAGCGGCTGCGGTTTGCCGTGGGCGACGTCGCAGAAGGGGCAGCGGCGGGTGCAGATGTCGCCCAGGATCATGAAGGTGGCGGTGCCGTGGCCGAAGCATTCCGACAAATTGGGGCAGGCGGCCTCCTCGCACACCGTGTGCAGCCGGTTTTCCCGCAGCAGTTGTTTGACCTTGAGGGGCTGCGGATCCTCGCCTACCCGGATGCGGATCCAAGACGGCTTGCGCAGCGGCGCTTCCGCCGGGATCACCTTGATGGGAATGCGCGAGAGCTTGTCGGCCTTGCGCTGATGGGTGTCCGGGGTTTGGCGGGAGGGGGCGTCGTAATCGGTCATGGCGGGGCTCGTAGGCCGGGTTTCAATCCGACGGGGGTGAACGTCGAACCGGGCAGAAGCCGGTCTCCGGGATTCAACCGGCCGACTCGACGCTTCGGTAGCCGAATTCTCGCACGATCTCGCCCAGCAGGGGCAGCGCCACTTCGAAGGGCTTGACCGGCGCCCCCAAGTCCGCCAGCCGGGTGACTTCCAGGCCCGCATGGCCACAGGGGTTGATGGCGCGAAACGGCGCCAGGTCGAGATCCACGTTGAGGCTGATTCCATGGTAGCTGCGCCCGTGGCGGATGCGCAGCCCCAGGGAGGCGATCTTGCGCCCGTCCACGTAGACGCCCGGCGCGTCGGCGCGGGCTTCGGACCGGACGCCGTACTGGGCCAGGGTTCCGATCACTGCCCGCTCCAGCCCCTGGACCAGGCTGCGCACCCCAATGCCCAACCGGTTCAAATCGAACAGGGTGTAGGCCACCAACTGGCCGGGGCCGTGGTAGGTCACCTGGCCGCCGCGATCGCTCTCGACGATGGGAATGACGCCGGGGGCGAGGATGTGGGCGCGATCGCCGTTGCGGCCCAGGGTGTAGACCGGCGGATGTTCCACCAGCCAGATTTCGTCGGCCGTCGCCTCGTCCCGGTTCTCGGTGAATTCTCGCATGGCTTGCCACACCGCCCGGTATTCCGCGGTGCCGAGGCGGCTAAGGAACAGGCTCAGGCCAGGTTCAGCCATTCCATCTCGCTGCCGTTGGCGCGAAAACCGGCCTTTTCATAAAGCGGCCGGCCGGCGGTGCTGGCGTGCAGCCAGACCCGCGCCATCCCCTCTACGCGCACCGTCGCCATGGCCGCTTCGATCAAGGCTGTCGCGATGCCCTGCCGGCGCAGCGAGGGGACGCTGTAGACGTTGAGCAAATAGGCCTCGCGTCCGGTCAGGTTGCCGGGGTAAGGAGGGCGTTGGAAATAGGCCAGGCTGTGGGTGCCGACGATTTCGCCCTGGCATTCCGCGACCCAGACGACCAGTGAACCGTCTGCCAAGGCCTTTTCAATATAGCGACGGGTGGCCTCGGCGAGCTGCGGGTCGGCCGCCGCCGGATCGGTGCCGTCCACTTCGGCGAACAGCGCCATTCTCAGGTCGACCAACACGGAAATGTCGGACGGAACGGCGCGGCGTATGGTCCAGTGGACGTCCGTCACAGCAGGAATACCGTTGCCAGCCCCAAGAAGATGAAGAATCCCATGCTGTCGGTGATGGCCGTCAGCAGCACGCTGGCGCCCACTGCCGGATCGAGCCGCAGGCGGTGGCGCACCAGCGGAATGGCAAGGCCCATCACGGCGGCGACCAGCAGGTTGAGCATCATGGCGGTGGCCATCACCATGCCCAACTGGGGGTCGCGATAGATGCCGTAGGCCACCAGGCCGATCAGAGAACCCCACACGGTGCCGTTGAGGGCGGCGATGCCCAGTTCCTTGGCGACCAGCTTGCGCACGTTGCCGCCGCTGATGAGCCCCAGGGCCAGGGAGCGGACGATGAGGGTGGTGGTCTGGGTGCCGGTGTTGCCGCCGATGCCGGCGACGATGGGCATCAGCGAGGCGAGCGCCACGATGCGCTCGATGGTGCCTTCGAACAGGCCAATGACGCGGGTGCTGACGAAGGCGGTGATGAGGTTGATGCCCAGCCAGAACCAGCGATTTTTCAAACTTTTCCACACCCCGGAAAACAAGTCTTCCTCTTCCAGCAGGCCGGCCTGGGTCAGCATCTCTTCGTCGGATTCCTGGCGGATGTAGTCGACGATGGCATCGACCCGGATGCGCCCCTGCAGCTTGTCGTCGTCGTCCACCACCGGCGCGGTGAGCAGGTCGTAGCGTTCAAAGGCGCGGGCGGCGTCGGCGGCGGCGTCGTTCAGGCGAAAGCTCACCACCTCGCGCGACATGATCTCCGCCACCCGCTTTTCCGGGTTGTTGATGAGCAGCCGCTTGAGGGACAACACGCCCTTGAGGCTGTTCTGTTCATCCACCACAAACAGTTTGTCGGTGTGCTCCGGCAGGTCGCCGCGCCGGCGCAGGTAGCGCAGCACTACGCCCAGGCTAATGTCGTCGCGGATGGTGACCATGGCGAAGTCCATCAGCGAGGCGACGGTGTCCTCCTCGTGGGCCAGCACCGATTCCAGTCGGGCCCGGTTCTGGTCGTTGAGGGATTCCAGAACCTCTTGCAGGACTTCTTCCGGCAGGTCGGGCGCGAGGTCGGCGATCTCGTCGGTGTCCAACTGCTCGGCGGCGGTGACCAGTTCCTCCGCGTCCATGTCGGAGATGAGGGTCTGGCGCACCGAGTCGGACACGTCCAGCAGAATCTGGCCGTCCATTTCCGATTTGACCAGATTCCACACGGTCAACCGCTGTTCCAGCGGCAGCGCTTCCAGGATGTAGGCGATGTCGGCGGCCCGCAGCTGATCGAGCTTTTGCTTGAGGGCGGCCTGGTGCTGCTTGTGCAACAGGGTCTCCACCAGGTCGTGGTGAGGCATGGCCTGGTGCTGGAGGATGGTTTCCTCCAACTTCTGCTTCTCCAACAGTTCGACCACCTGGCCCAGGTGCACCTTCAGCGTGTCTTCGGTGGGGGTGTTGTTGGGGTCCATGGTGCGCCTGGCGAGGGTCTCGGAGGGTCGAAGGATGGAAGATTGCGGTGCGGATCAGCTTACAGTCGCACCCCCGGTTTTCGGCGTAGCTTCATAGCGTGCTCGTCACAGGGCCATCTTGACCCGTGACGAGCCGGTCAGCTCCCGGTAGATCGCATCGAGCTGCGCCTGACTCTCGGCCCGGACCAGCACCGTCACCGCGCTGTACTTGCCGCCGCTGCTGGGCCGTACGCTGATGCTCCGTTCGGCCGTGTCCGGTGCATGCTTGCGGACCATGGCCAGCACGGTCTCCGCGAAATCTGCCTCGGCTGTTCCGAAGACCTTCACAGGAAAGTCGCAGGGGAACTCCAGCAAGCTTTCCGGGCGTTCGCTCATCCGCCCCGCCTCAGGGTTTCCTTGAATTCCTGATAGAGCCGGTTCATGCGGGCCCAAACCGGCCCCGGGCTGCCGTTACCGACGGTACGGCCGTCCAGTTCCACGATGGGCAGGATCTCGCGGGTGGAGCTGGTGACCCAGACTTCGGCGGCACGGCTCAATTCTTCCGCGGCGATGTCCCGTTCCTGACAGGGGACGGCGTTGGCCTGCGCCAGTTCCACCACCAGGTCGCGGGTGATGCCGGGCAGGATCCGGTTGCCCTTGGGCGGGGTGACCAGGATGCCGTCGACCACCACGAACAGATTGCTGGCGGCACCCTCGATGGCCTGGCCGTCGCGGACCAGGATGGCTTCGGCACAGCCCTGCTCTACCGCCTGCTGCCGCAGCAGCACGTTGGCCAGCAGGGTGACGGCCTTGATGTGGCACCAGTCCCAGCGGATGTCCTGCACCGTGATCGCGCGCACGCCGCTGGCGGGGATCGGCGCGATGGGGTTGCACATGGCGAACACGGTGGGCGGAGTCTCCTTGGGAAAGGCATGGTCGCGCTTAGGTGCCGCGCCGCGGGTGATCTGCAGGTAGATGGACTGGTCGTGGTCGCCGCGGATGAGCCGGTCGAACAGATCGGACCATTGCTCCGCAGTCAAAGGCGAAGTCATGCGGATGCCGGCCAGGCTGTTGTCCAGCCGCTGCAGATGCTCGGCCAGCCGGAACGGCTTGCCACCGTAGACCGGGATCACTTCATAGACGCCGTCGCCGAACAAAAAGCCGCGATCCAGCACGGAGACCTTGGCTTCGCCCAAGGGCAGGAACTGGCCGTTGAGATAAACGATGGGATCGGTCATTCGGATGGGAAAGTGGATTCGGGTTACTTGAACATGAGTTGGAGCGAGTCGAGGCCACGGCGGATCAGGCCGCCTTCCTCGTCGTCCTTGAGGGCGGTGAGATCGGTTTGGCCGACGATCTGGTCGTTGAGCGTCACCTTGACCGCGCCGAGCGCATCGCCCTTGTGGATGGGGGCCACGATCGAATTGTTGATTTCCATGGCAGCTTGCAACAGCTTGTACTGGCCTCTCGGGAAGGTCACATAGAAATCCTTGGCCAGGCCCAGTTCCAACTGGGTCTCGGCGCCTTTCCAGACGCGTGCCTCCGCCAGCTTCTCGTTGGCTTTGTAGAGCGGTCGGGTTTCGAAGAAGCGGAAGCCGTAGTTCAATAGGGCCTGGTTGGCGTTGGCGCGCTCCGCATCGCTCTTGGTGCCGAGCACCACCGCGATCAGGCGCATGCCGTCGCGCAAGGCCGAGGTCACCAGGCAGTAGCCGGCGCCTTCGGTATGGCCGGTCTTGCCCCCGTCCACGGTGGGGTCGCGCCACAGCAGCCGGTTACGATTGGTCTGCTTGATGCCGTTGAACAGGAACTCCTTGATGGAGTGCCATTTATAATATTCCGGGAACTCCTCGATCATCGCCCGGGTGAGGATGGAGAGATCGCGGGCGGTGGTGTAGTGGTCCGGATCGGGCAGCCCCATGCTGTTTTTGTAGTGGGTGTTCTTCATCCCCAAGCGTTCGGCATGCTGGTTCATCATCTGGGCAAACACCGATTCATCCCCGGCCACGTGTTCGGCGAGGGCGACGCTGGCGTCGTTGCCGGATTGCACGATCATGCCCTTGAGCAGGTTTTCCACCGAGATTTGCGCGCCGACTTCGGCGAACATGCGGGAGCCCTCGGTCTTCCAGGCCTTCTCGCTGACCGTCACCATGTCTTCCAGCTTCAGGTTGCCCTTGGCCAGTTCCCGGAACACCACGTAGGCGGTCATGATCTTGGTGAGGCTGGCCGGTTCCAGGCGCTGGTCGGCATCCTTTTCCGCCAGGGCCCGGCCGCTGTTGAAGTCGATCAGGACATAAGCCTTGGCTCCGACCTCGGGCGCGGCGGGGATGAGGATTTGATCGGCGGCCAGAGCAGGGCGGAACAGGAAAATCAGGAGAGTAAACAGGACGGAAACTGGGGGACGCATCCGGTCGAACCTCTGGGCTAGTGCGCGGGAAACAGGCAGCGAGACGCGGCATTGTAGCATGGGGCGGTAGCGTCTCGGCCCGCTCCTCTATTCTGCATCCAGCGAAAAAACCGCGAGTCCTCCATCAGGATTGTGATATCATGCGCAGTTCGAGACGCGGTGCCGGCGGTGCCGGCGCGTCCATGCCTTCATCAATGCCAAGAAATGTGGAAAGACTTATGAAGCCCGACATTCATCCGGAGTATCGCACGATCACCGTGAACTGCAGCTGCGGCAATACCTTCGAGACCCGTTCGACGGCTGCCCGCGACCTGCACGTGGAAGTGTGCTCGGCCTGTCACCCTTTTTATACCGGCAAGCAGCGCCTGGTCGACACCGGTGGCCGGGTCGACAAGTTCCGCAAGAAATACGGCAAGGCTTAGTCGTTTTAGGGCCGGTCATTCCAAAACCGGCCTTGTTCCAGCCGGTGGATCTTGGGTTTCGAAATGAGCCCGTCCGGGTCCACGTCCACGGTGATGGCGCCTGCTTCGGCGGATGTCAATATTTCAGCGCCCGCCGCCCGATAGCGGGCGACCACTTCGGGGTGGGGAAAACGCCAACGGTTGCGATAGCCGGCGGGTATCAATCCGTAACTCGGTCGGAGCCGGCTCAGGAATTCCGCGCTGGATGAGCTGTTGCTGCCGTGATGCGGCGCCACCACAACCTGGCAGTGTAGGCCGTCACCGTAACGATCCACCAGTTGCAGTTCGGCCGGTTTCTCGATGTCCCCGGTGAGCAGCGCACAGGCAGCGCCGGTCGCGACCTTCAGCACGCAGGAGTTGTCGTTGTCGTTGGGAGCTGGTTGGAGCGGTCCCAGCATGGCGAAGTTCACCCCGTCCCAGGTCCATGATTGTCCCGCCCGGCAGCTGCTTGCTTCGGGGTAACGTTCCGCCACGCTGCTGATGATCGAGGCGGGCGGGAACTCTTTCAGCACGCTTTCGGCGCCTCCGGCATGATCATTGTCGCCGTGGCTGACGACCAGGGTGTCAAGCCGTTCGATTCCCCGGTTGTGCAGGAACGGGGCTATCACAGCCGATCCCAGATCGAAATCCGGCCCGAAGCGGGCGCCCGTATCGAAGACCAGTGCGTGGTTTCGGGTTTGGATGACGGCGGCCAATCCCTGGCCGACATCCAGCAGGGTGAGCCGGAAAGCGCCGAGTTCCGGTGTCTGGGGCACTGCCGTTAGGGCGGGCAGCCAGAGCACCCCGCCCAGCCAGCGTCCGCGGATCCCTCGGGGCGCCAGCAATAAGATCGTGCCTAACAGTGCCAACGGCAGTGCCCATGCAGGCGGGGGCGGATGCTCCCATTGCGCCAGCGGCAACTGGGCCAACACTTCCAGCAGCCGCCAGACCATTTCCAAATAGGCTCCCGTCGCCGTCAACGCCCAGTCACCGACAGCGGGCGCCAGAAACAGGAGCAGCGTCGCCGTCAGGCACAGCGGTATTCCGGCCAGGCCGAGCGTCGGTACCCCGAGCAGGTTGGCGATCGGGGAGACCAGCGAAACCTGCTGGAAAAACAGCAGCAGCAAGGGTGCCAGACCTACCGCGGTGATCCAGTTGATGCGCCAGAGGCTGGCCCACCAACCCGGTGCCCGCAGCCGATAACCCAGGTCCAGCAGGATGATGGCCACCGCTCCGAAGGACAGCCAGAAGCCTGGCGCCAGAACGCAGAAGGGGTCGTACAGGCTCACTGCAAGCGAGGCCAGCAACAGGCTGTGCATGGGGCGTGTGGCGCGCCGTCCGAGACTGCCGATCATGACCACTGCAATCATCACCAGGGCGCGTTGGGTCGGAACCGAGAATCCGGCCAAGGCGGAGTACAGAATCGCTGCTGCCAGGCTGGCTAAGGCCGCGACGTCGGGCGGCGGTAGCCGCTGGGCCGGCAGCAGCGCCGCCAGCCGCCTCGTGGCGAAATACACCAGGCCGGCGATCAGGCCGATGTGGGAGCCGGACACGGCGATGAGATGGGTGGTGCCGGTGCGGCGCAGCACCTCCCATTGATCCGGGGCGATGGCGCTTTCTTCCCCCATGGTGAGCGCGATGACGATGCCGGCGAGAGGGTGGCCGGACAGGGCGCTGGTCAGCCGGTCGAAAACGCGCTGGCGCCAGGTTTGCGGATTCCAGGGCGATGGAGGTGAACCGATGAGCCGGTTGTCGGCGTCCTCGCGCACATAACCGGTGGCGCGAATGCCTTGTAGAAACAGCCACTGTTCGTAATCGAGGCCGCCGGGGTTGAAGTAGCCGTGGGGACGCTTGAGCCGGACCGTCAATTGCCAATGCTCGCCGGCCTTGGGGGATCGGTCGATCCGGTACCAGCTGAGACGGATCAACGGCGGCACTTGCGCGTTCGGCGGCTCGATCAGCCTTTCCAACTTCAGGTCGAAACGCAGGTTCTCATCCCGGGGCTGGGGAATGTCGGCAATCGTTCCTTCCAGCCGAATGTCCTGTTGTTCCCACGCAGGCGGCAGATTCTGATGCAGCCGCCAGTGGGCCTGGCTCAAGCTCCAGGCCAGCGCCAGCAGGGTCCAGCCGGCCAGACGCTGCTTCAGCAGCCACAGCAGCAATCCGATCGCGCCCGCTCCGGCCACCGCGGCGGGCGAGGGCAGTGCCGGCAGCAGGGTCGCAGCCACCAGGCCGATGATCACCGCCAGGGCCGCGGTGGCCGTGGCGTCCATGCGGAAGTCGTTCAACTTTCAAATCCCTGCCTTTAGAATACCCCTCCGACAAGAATAACGACCATTCGAGGCTGAGGGTTTTGCATGCCCAAACAATTCTTCCAGCGCTATCTGCCCCATCCCGGAAAGATTCGCGAGATCAAGAGTCTGGAGTTCCTTGGGGACAAGTTGCACCGGCCTAATCTGTGGCACCTCAACCGCCGGTCGGTCTCCCTGGCCTTCGCCTGCGGCCTGTGGGCCATGTACACCCCACCGTTGCCCTGGCAGATGGTGATCGCGGCAGTCCTGGCCATCTACTTCAACGCCAATCTGCCGATTGCGGTGGCGCTGGTGTGGATCACCAATCCCTTCACCTGGGTGCCGCTTTATTATCTGGCCTACGAGGTCGGAGCGCTGGCGATGGGGCAGGGAACCTTCAGCTTCGGCGAGTTTTCCGAGCTGTTCTCCATCGAGAAGGTCTGGGCGTTGGGCGCGCCATTGCTGCTAGGCTGCTTCATCCTGATGAACGTGGGGGCCGCGGTGGGCTATTTCGGCATCCAAATCATCTGGCGCCGTTCCGTGCTCCACCGGTTGATGTTGCGCAAGTACCGCAATGTGCCGCTGGATCTGGGCGTCATGGCCCAACTGTCCTATTCGGAATACCTGCGTCTGCTCCAGCACCGGGAGCATGTCGCCCGGTCGCGCCGCGTCGAGTCCGACTAGCCGCGGCGTCGGCGCGGCTAGACCAGCCGCCCATCCTCCATGTGGAGGACGTGATCCATCTTGCCGGCCAGGTTGGGATCGTGGGTCACCACCAGGAAGCTCACTCCCGATTCCCGGTTCAGCTCCAGCATCAATTCGTAGACCTGGCCGGCGGTCTTGCTGTCCAGATTGCCGGTGGGTTCGTCCGCCAGCACGCAGCGCGGCTTGGTCACCATGGCTCTGGCCATGGCGGCGCGCTGGCGCTCGCCGCCGGACAATTCGCCGGGCTTGTGTTCCAGGCGCTTGCTCAGCCCCACCCGATCCAGGATGGCGCTCGCCTGCTGGCGGGCCTCGTTGATGGCACTGCCACCGATCAGCAGCGGCATGGCGACATTCTCCAGGATGGTAAACTCGCCCAGCAGGTGATGGAACTGGTAGACGAAACCCAGCGCCTTGTTGCGCAGGGCCGACAGTCGGGTTTCCCCCAGTTTGGCCAGGTCGGTGCCACCGATCAGCACGCTGCCGGAGGTGGGGGCATCGAGCCCGCCCAGCAGGTGTAGCAAGGTGCTCTTGCCGGAGCCCGAAGCGCCCATGATGGCGACCCGCTGGCCGGCTTCGACGGACATGTCGACTCCGCGCAAGACCTCCACGTCCAGCCCGCCCTGGGTGAAGCGCTTGCACAGATCGACGCATTGCAACACCGGGCTACTCATAGCGCAGCTCCTCCGCCGGGCGGATGCGGGAGGCCTGCCAGGCCGGATACAAGGTGGCCAGCAACGACAGGACGAAAGCCAGGGAGGTGATCATCCACACGTCGGACCACAGCAGCCTGGAGGGCAGGTCGTTGATGTAATAGACGTCGCCGGGCATGAAGCGGACGTGGAAAGCCTCTTCGATGGACTTGACGATCTCTTGCAGGTTGAGCGCCAGTGCCACGCCGCCGGCACAGCCCAGCACCGTGCCGATGGAACCGATCAGGGTGCCCAGCACGATGAAGATGCGCATCACCGAACCCGGCGTCATGCCCTGGGTTCGCAGGATGGCGATGTCGGCGCGCTTGTCGTTCACCACCATCACCAGGGTGGAGACGATGTTGAAGGCGGCCACCGCGACGATCATCAGCAGAATGATGAACATCACCCGCTTCTCGGTCTGCACCGCACGGAAGAAGTTGCTGTGGGCCTGGGTCCAGTCTGCTACTTGGTACGCGCCTGGTAAGGTAGGGCCCAGTTCGCGGATGATGCGCTGGGCCTGGAACATGTCGGTCAGCTTGAGCCGCAGGCCGGTCACTGTATTGTCCAGCCGTTCCAGCTTGGCGGCGTCGTCGATCTGCAGCAGCGCCAGATTGCGGTCGTATTCGAACATGCCGACGGAAAAAGTGCCGACCACGGTGAAGCGCTTGAGCCGCGGCATGATGCCTGCCGGCGTGGGGGTGATCTGCGGGGTGATGACGGTGACTTTGTCGCCGCTGCCGACCCCCAGATAGATGGCCAGTTCGTTGCCTAGCACGATGCCGAATTCGCCCGGTTTCAGGTCGTCGATGCGGCCCGACTGCATCTTGTTGGCCACTTCCGAGACCCGCGTGTCCAACGCCGGGTCGACGCCCCGCAGCAGCACGCCGCTGGCGCGCCGGTCGGAACTGATCATGGCCTGGCCTTCCACGTAGGGCGCCCAGCCGAGCACACGCTTATCCGCGGCCAGGGCCGGTTCAAGTTCTCGCCAGTTGCGCAGCTCGCCATCGACGCCGGTGATGGTGGCGTGGGCAGTCATGCCCAGGATGCGGTCGTGCAGTTCCGTTTCGAAGCCGTTCATCACCGACATCACGGTGATCAAGACCATCACGCCGAGGGAGACCCCCAGTACCGAGGTGAAGGTGATGAAGGATATGAAGCGGGTTCGGCGTTTGGCCCGCGTGTAGCGCAGGCCCACGAACAGGGCAAGAGGTTTGAACATGCCGGGGGTGTTGGGCCGTCGCCGGCCCGAAAAGCGTGCGGGAATTTGTGCCTTAGATTCGGATCAGCGGCAGCTGGGGCAGGTGCCGTACAGGCACAGCGAGTGATCGCTCAGTTGATAATCGAGGCTGGCCGCGATTTCAGCCTGGCGCTTTTCGATCAGTTGGTCGCTGAATTCCTGGACCCGACCGCATTTCACGCAAACGATATGATCGTGGTGTTCGCCGCGTTCCAGCTCGAAAACCGAATTGCCTCCTTCGAAGTGATGGCGCTTCACCAAGCCGGCGCCTTCGAACTGGGTCAGCACGCGATAGACGGTGGCGAGCCCGATTTCGGAACCCTCGTGCAGCAGGGCCTTGTAAACGTCTTCGGCGGTGAGATGGCGGTCGTCTTCCGATCTGCTTTCCAGCATTTCGAGAATCTTGACCCGCGGCGAAGTGACTTTCAGGCCGACTCGGCGGATTTCTTGGTTTTCTCTCTTGGGGTTACTTTCCATTGATTACCTCGGCGGTTTCGTGTCTAAAGGCCGTCGTTTCGAGTATGATTGCCGGCATTCCGCTAGCAAAGTGGCACCATCATAGCACATGCCCCAGCGTCTACTTATCGCTTTTCTCGCCGTCGTTTCCGCGCTGCAGGGTTGCAGTTGGCAGCAGGTCAAGGAAAACCTGCCGGGGGTGTACAGCATGGATATTCACCAGGGCAACATCGTGTCCCAGGAGATGGTGGACCAGCTCAAGCCGGGCATGAACAAGCGCCAGGTGCTGTTCATCATGGGGACGCCGCTGTTGCAGGACCCCTTTCACGAAGAACGTTGGGACTATTTCTACTCGAACAAGCCCAGCAGGGCAGTCCGCTTGCAGAAGCGGATTTCGCTGGTCTTCAAGGATGAGGAACTGGCAGGTTTGCAGGGCGACTTTCGTCCCGGCAGCCTGCCGTCGATCGAACCGGCCAAGGAGGTGACCTTGAACGTTCCGAAGATCAAACGGGAAAAAACCTTATGGGAGTCCATCGCAGGCTTGTTTGGAGGTGGCTGAGGTCGGTCGCCTTGCTGCTGCCGGTCCTGTGGGACAGCGCCGAAGCGGGGGAAATCTACCGCTGCGTGGTCGATGGCAAGACCACTTACACCCAGGCTCCGCCCGAGGGCGGCGATTGCCGGCCGGCGCGATTGCCGATGGCGGATCCCAGTCCTGATGAAGTCGCTCGAGCGCTAGAGCGCAAGGAGCGGGAGAAGGCGGCAGAGGAAGCCGCCCAAGCCGAGGCGCGGGAACGCCAAAAGCAGGAGTTGGAACTGCGCGCGGTGCAGGCCAGGGAGCGCGAGGCCGCTGCCGCGGAGCGGCGGGCCAGGGCGGTGGAAGAGCAGGTGCGGCAGTCCCAGCAGCCACCACCGGTTCCCTACGGCCAGACCTACTATCCCATCATTGTGCCGGGGGTCCCTTCCGGGCAGCTGATTCCTCCCGAACATCATCCTCATCCGGACCATCCCTTGCCGCCGGCACCGGACCCGCAA
>VEPB01000086.1 GCA_012026715.1 Methylococcaceae bacterium
GTCCACCCCAAAGGTGGTGAAGTTGGTCGTGCTGTGACAGTTCTCGCACGCCGCCCCCGTCGCCGGGTAGTTCACCGTGCTCACCGCGTTCGTGGCGATGCTGAACACGCTGGCATTACTGATGATATTGATGTGTCCAGCAACGGTAGTCTTCGCGGTTCCGTCTTTGGCATAGAGCGTCGCCGCCCCATGGCAGGTCGCACAGCCGCGGGTGATGCCGCTATGGCTCATGGTCCACTTGCTGAAGGTGACGGTGTCCTTATGGCAAAGAGAACAGTCCTGTCCCGCCTGCAGCGGGATGTGATTGGGAGTGCCGCTGGAGTTCTTGGCGGCACTCACATCGGTCGGCTTGTAGTTGGCCGGCTGCTGGAAGGTCGCGCCATGGCAGGTGGAGCACTTGGTGATATTGGAACCGGCGTGATCCATGGCCGCCCCGCTCCAGACGCCCTTGGTGTAGGGCGCCGCCGTCCCGGTCAGGGCGGTCTTGTGGCACAGCTCGCAACTGGTCGATGGCAGTACCGGCACGTGATTGGCCGTCATCAGGGTGGCGCCGTACACACCGACGCCGGCGTGGCAACTGCTGCACCCCGTCTTGCTGGCGTGTGGATAGGTTCCGTCACTCCAGCACTGGTAAGCGCCGGTCACCCCTGAAACACACCGGTGAGTCGCCGACTTGGCCTGATCGTGACAGCCGGACTGACTGCAGTCCGCCGTGGTCGCTATATGGTTGGGCACCGCGTTCTTGCCGCTCACCGCCACCCCTCCGGCCCAGGCCGTTCCGTTATGGCAGGTCGCGCAATTGGTCGTGGCGCCGGCTTTCGCGTGATCCAGCCGGGTGTTACCAAAACTGGCATAGGCGTTGACATCGCCGGCCGCTGCCCTTACCTGATTTTGATGGCAACCGCTGCTGCCGCAATCCAGAGTGGTGGGAATGTGGTTGGCCGGCTTGCCCTTGACGGTCTGGTTGGCGAACAGGGTATCGCTCGACCGGTGGCAGGTGCTGCAGGCCGTCGTGCCGATGACGCCATGATTCATCGACGATCCCTGCACCGATCGTAACCGCGCAAAACTGCTGAAATCATCCGCCACGCCGAAAGCATGGCAACTCTCGCAGGCCGCGGTGGTGGGAATGTGGTTGGTCGCCGCGTTCTTGCCCAAGGCTCCGGAGGCGGCGTAGCTGCCGGTTTCGTTGTGGCACAGCGCGCACTGACCGCTGATCCCCAAGCTCAGGTGATTCACCGTGCCATCGCGGAAGCTGATCGGCGTCGGCCACGCGGCTGTCACCGTCGCCTGGTGGCAGGCGTAGCAGTCGGCCGTCGGCAGGGTACCCAGGTTCGCCCCCGACACGCTGACGGTCACGTTGGGCGGGATGTGGTCGGCGATGGGTCCGCTCACTCCGGCATGCTTGCCGTCGTGGCAGGAATCGCAACGGGTGGTGCCGGGCACCACCGGCGGCACCATGGCGGCATGATTTTTGGCCTGGCCGAACGACTGGGTGGTGTGGCACTTTTCACAGGCATCCGGCGCCTTGCTGTCGATGTGGTCGTGCTGGTTGTTGGGGTCGTTGATCTTGCCGACGATCAGCATGTTGTTCTGGGTCGTGCCGGTATGGCAGGTGGCGCAGGGGTACGACGACTGCGCATTCTGGCCGCTGCCGGCGACCGTGAATCCGGAGTGATCCATAGCGGCGCCGACGAAGCTGGTAAAACCCTTGTGGCAGCGTTCGCAGGACAGGGTGCCGGGATTGGGAATATGGCTGGTGCCGGTGCTACCCGCCGTTTTGGGCCAGCTGCCGATGGCCGGCATGGCCTGGGCGCCGGAAGTGGAATAGGCAGAGACGTGACAGGTCGTACACTTCCCGGCCACGAACGACGACTGCCATGCGGAATTCTGGTGGTCGAACACCCCGCCCTTGAAGTTGTCGTAATTGCGGCCGTTGGCCCAGGATGCCTGGTGACAGGATTCGCAGCCCGCCCCGCTCGGTACCGGCATGTGGGCAAAGGTCTTGGCCGGACCGCTGGTGCCGGTCGCCTGGACCCCGTCGTGGCAGCTGGCGCAGCCGGACGGCGCGCCACTGAAGCTGTGATTCCACAGCCCACCCTTCCAGGACACGAAATTGCTGTCGATGGCCTTTTGGTGGCAGCTCGCGCACGGCGCCGTGGTGCCGACGTGCAGCACCTTCCCCGCGGCATCCGTATAGGAGTTCGGGGTCAGCTGAGCCGTGCCGAACCAGCTCTTGCCGTTGGCATGGCAGACCTCGCAGCCCTGGATGATATCCGCCGCCGGATGGTTGGTGGCGGTACCGCCAAAGCTACCGAATTGGGCCGAGCTGTGGCAGACCTCGCACGGCGGATCGGCCGCCAGGGTCTTGCTGTGGATCGCCGACCCCTTGCCGTCCGGGATGTGGGTGCCGGGCTTGCCCTTCACCGTCTGCTTGATGAACAGGGTATCGCCCGATGCCCTGTGGCAATCGGCGCAGCCACGGGTCGCTCCCAGCTTTTCGTGGCTCATCGTGTAAGTAGCAAAACTTGTGAAGTCGGTGGCGCTGTGGCAGTTCTCGCAGGCGCTACCCGCCGCACTATAAGCGACGCTGGATAGGGCGTTGGTGACAATGTTGAATACGCTGCCGTTGGTGACGACGTTGATGTGGCCCGCCGGCGTGGTGGATTTGACCACGCCCGCCTTCACATACTGGGTCGCCGCGCCATGACAGGTGGCGCAGCCGCTGCCGATGCCGCTGTGGTTCATCGTCCACTTGCTGAACGTCGTGGTGTCGCTGTGACACTGGGAACAGTCCTGCCCCGACCTCAAGGGAATATGATTGGGATCGGCGCTAACCCCCTTGGGCCGATAGTTGGCCGGCTGCTGGAAGGTGGCGCCGTGGCAGCTCGAACACTTTGAGGTATCGACCTTGCCGTGGTCCATCGCCGCTCCCGACCACAGAGCGCCGCTGAAAGGCGCGGCCGTTCCGGCCAGGGCATTGCGGTGGCACTGTTCGCAACTGCTGGCCGGCAGCACCGGAATATGAGCCGCCGTCCGCAGAGTTGCACCGTACACCCCGACCCCCGCGTGGCAACTGCCGCAATCCGTCTTGGTCGGGTGCGGATAACGTCCGTCACTCCAGCACTGATAGGCTCCGGTGACGCCGCTGGCGCAAAGGTGTGACGCCGATTTGGCCTGGTCATGACAGCCTGACTGGCTGCAATCCGCCGTGGTCGCCACGTGATTTACCACCGCGTTCTTGCCGCTCACCGACAATCCGCCGGCCCAGCTAGCGCCGCTGTGACAGCTGGCGCAGTTGGTAGTGACCTTGGCCGCTACGTGGTCGAACGCCGTATTGGCGAAGTTGCTGTAATCGGTTTTGGTCTTGTTGGCATGACAACCCGCGCTGCCGCAATCCGTGGAGGCTGGGACCGGGACATGATTGCCCGGCTTGCCCCTCACGATCTGGTTGGCGAAGCGGGTATCGACCTCCTTGTGACAGGTGTTGCAAGCGGTGCTGGTAGCCAGAACTCCGTGGTTCATGGGCGAGCCCTGGACCACCCGGAGCCGGGCAAAACTGGTGAAATCATCCGCCAGGCTGAAGGCGTGGCAGCTCTCGCAACTGGCGGTAGTCGGAATGTGGTTGGCCACTGCGTTCTTGCCCGGGGCGCCGGAAGATCCGTAGCTCCCGATATCGTCGTGGCACACCGAGCATTGCCCGGTGATCTTCAGCCCGAGGTGATCCACCGCGCCATTGCGGAAACTGACCGGCGTCGGCCAGGACGCCGTCACCGTAGCCTGGTGACAGGCATAACAATCCGCCGTCGGCAGTAATCCCAGATTGGCGCCGGAGACGCTGACTTTCACGTTAGGCGGGATGTGATTGGCCATCGGACCGCTCACGCCCGCATGCTTCCCGTCGTGACAGCCGGCACAGGCGGTCGTGCCCGGGACGACCGGCGGGTTGAAGGTGGCGTGGTCCTTGGCCTGGCCGAACGACTGGGTGGTGTGGCACTTTTCGCAGGCATCCGGCGCAGGAGGGTTGGTCGCGAGGTGATCCTGCTGGTTGTTGGGGTCATCGATCTTGCCCACGATCCGCAGGTTGTTCTGAGTCGTGCCGGTGTGGCAGGTGGCGCAAGGGAAGGACGACACCGCGTTTTGGCCGCTATCGCTCACCGTAAAACCGGAATGATCCATGACCGCGCCCGTGAAGCTCGTGAAACCCACGTGGCACTTCTCGCAGCTCAGATTGCCCGGATTGGGGATGTGGTCGGTGCCGCTGGAATTGGCCGCCTTGGGCCAGGTGCCTATGGCGGGCATCGCCTGGGCGCCTGAACTGGCGTAGGTACTGATGTGGCAATTGCTGCACTTGCCCAGCACAAAGGTCGATTGCCAGGCGGCATTCTGGTGGTCGAAGCGGCCACCCGCAAAGCTGTCGTAATTGCGGCCGCCGCTCCAGGAGGCCTGGTGGCAGTTCTCGCAGCCAGCGTTGGCCGGCAACGGCATGTGAACGAAGTTCTTGGCCGGACCTCCGATGCCGGTCGCCTTCACGCCGTCGTGGCAACTGGCGCAACCGCTGGGCGCGCCGGTGAAGGTATGGCTCCAGGATGCGCCGCTCCACGACGTGTAATTGCTGTCGACCGCCTTCTGATGGCAGCCCTTGCACGGCATGACGGTGGGAACGTGCAGTGAATTGCCGGCGGCGTCCTTGAACGACGACGGCGTCTTGGGTGTGGTGCCGTACCACGTGGAGCCATCCCCGTGGCAGCTTTCGCAGCCCTCGGTGATATCGGCAGCCGGGTGATTGGTCGCGGCGCCGCTGAAATTGCTGAACTTGGAAGCGCTGTGGCACACCTCGCAAGGTGGATCCGCCACCAGGGCACCGCTGCGGATGGGCGCCGACCGGCCATCCGGGATATGGGTCGCGGGCTTGCCCTTGACTGTCTGGATGCCGAAGCGGGTATCGCTGGTCCGGTGGCAGTCGGCGCAGCCGCGGGTGACCCCCAGCTTCTCATGGCTCATGGAATAGGTCGCCACCCCGGTGTTGGGATCGATCCCGAAACTGGCGAAGTTGGTCGCGCTGTGGCAGTTCTCGCAGGCCCCGCCCGATACCGGATAGTTCACCGTGGCCAGGGTGTTGGTCGGCAAGTCGAACACGCTGGCATTGCTGTAGATATTGATGTGGCCCGCCGGCACGGTGGTCCTGACTGCTCCCGCCTTGACATAGTCGCTGTCGGCACCGTGGCACGAGGCGCAGCCCCCGCTGATGCCGGCGTGGTTCATCGCGGCCTTGGCAAAATCGGCCGTATCCTGGTGACAAACGGAACAATCCTGGCCGGCCTGAACCGGAATGTGGTTGGGAGCGGCAGGGAC
>VEPB01000450.1 GCA_012026715.1 Methylococcaceae bacterium
CCGCAGAGTCATTCGACGCGGTGGTGTGCCAATTCGGAATCATGTTCTTCGATAAGGTCGCCGCCTTCCGCGAGGCGTTCCGAACCTTGCGGCCGGGCGGACGCTACCTGTTCCGGGTGTGGGATTCCGAGCGCTACAACCCTTTCGCTAGCCTGAGCTTCGAGGTTCTCAAGCGGTACTTTCCCGTCGACACGCCGCGATTTTTGTTCGACCCCGTCGCCTGCCACCAGATCGACCCCATCAAGGAAAAGCTGATCAGCGCCGGCTTCGACCGCATCGTGATCTCGATCCAGCGGCACGAATATGACCTCTCGGATGTCACCGCCTTCGCGCGGGCGCTGGTTTATAGTCCGGTCATCTTCGAAATTCGCGATCGCGGCGGCGTCGATCCGGAGGACGTCACCCACGCCCTGGCCGAGGCATTCAAGAAAGAGTTCGGCGCCAATCCGGTGCGTTATCCGATGCAGGCCATCTTGTTTGAGACGGAAAAGCCTCGAAGCGTGCTGGGGTAGGCTGGCTTGTGGCAGTCAGCAGCAAGTCCGTCTGGAACGACGGAAGGTGGCGCAATTCGCGATGGCGTTTGCTAGAGCGCCGACGCTACCTTTATGGAACTGTCGAGGGCCGAAGCACCGCGAGCGTTGCGCCGGCGCCATCGGTACAGCCATCGCCCCTATCGGACATGCCGCACCAACGAAGACCGGGGCGCATCATCCTCGCGCCCCGGTAAGTGTCAGCGGAATCGGCTTCCATGTGCGGGATCCTACAAGGGCGGACCGGCGGCGACAGAGACTTGCAAATTTTCCTCGCGACCGGTGAAGAACCTTAACCGGCTGGTTTGCACACTAACGGCTTTCGCTCGCGAACTGCCGGTGATATTCGGCCATTTTGCGGCTTTCCCGTGCGGCGTTTTCAAAATCCAAGATCATCGCTTCGCTCCGGGCCTTGAGGTCGAGAATCTGTTTTCCGTACTTATGCGGATTGGCCTGATACTTGGCGAGCATGCGCCGTTCTTCCGCCGCATCGGCGTCCATGGTCTTGGCCACTTCCTCGTAGTGGTCCGCCAACGATAAATGGGCGCTGCGGGTGTCCGCGTTCTGCACCTCCAATGCCCAATCGTGCGGCCTGATATCCTGGCTGGCAGCGCATCCGCCGATGAGCCCAGCAAAGGCCGACGCGACGATGACTTTGATGGCTTTCATGACAGGTCTCCTTTAGCATTTTGGTTTTGTCGATTGAGCCCGGTAACCGGCTCAAGACTGTAGACCTCGGAATTTAGATATTGATTCGAAACCATATCCACGAATCTTCGTCGCCCCCATGGCCGGAGTCAGGCCAGCAAGCCCAGCGTTGATGGTTGTAAAGCAACGTGCCCTTAGCCATCGTCCCGCAGGCTCAGTTGGACCTGTCTGCTCCAGGGGCTCCGAACGATCGACGGGCGAGAGCACATGATGAACAGGCAGTCCGAACGGGGTACAAGATGACGGATGGCTGCGCCGAAGGGGAAATGTGGCCCCATGGGCCTGGTATCGCGGCAGAAAACGCCGTGGAATGCGGGGACCGGCGGAGCGGGCGGCAACTGGAACCCTTCCATCAATTTAAACGCCAGCGCCACGAACCCGTGGCCCCTGATGAATGCAACCGGTGAATTCCACAATCCACCCCGATTAACCCAACCCTTTTGTCTATGAAAGAAACTTTCCTTGACCTTAGAGTCTGTTCCCTGGCGCTGCTACTTGGCCTGCCGCCCGCAATATCCCACGCCATGCCGGGCATGGAGATGCACGGTAGTAACGGCGGCAGCGGCGCTCCCTCCATATCGGAGAGCATGGGTGAGGCGCTCAATTCGGCCGGCTCCGACTTCGAAATCACCTACAGCGCGGACGGCAAGACGGCCATCTTTGTTTCGACCCGTCCGGGCAGCGTGGAATCGCCCGGGAACCCTTACAGCTTCGACATCTGGATGTCGCGCAACGTGGATGGCATCTGGCAGGCCCCCGTCCATCTGGGACCGGAAATCGATCCCTCGGTGGGACCGAACATCGACACCGCCGCCTGGGAACTGGAGCCGAGCCTCTCCGACGACGGCAACGCCATTTACTTCACCCGCTACCAGGCGGGGAATCTGTCCACCGCCGATCTCTACGTCGTCCAGAAAATCGACGGCGTCTGGCAGCCCGCCAGAAACTGGAACGAGGTGCCGGAGTTGCCCCACCTCAATACCCCGACCGGCGAGGAGCACTGCCCGATCATTGCATCCGACAGCCTGATCTATTTCAGCTACCAGCAACCCGGAGTCACCCAGGACAGCGACATCTGGAAAGTCGAGAAGAAAGGCGGCGTGTGGCAAAAGCCGCAGAGCCTGGGCCCCAGAATCAATTCGCCCTACCGCGACCATCTGCACTGGACCGGACTGTCAAAGGACGGCAAGAGCATCATCGTGACCAGCACGCGGCCCGACCTCGCCTCACGGGGCGGACACGACGAGTGGATCGCCTACCAAAATCCGAAGGGCGAGTGGCAGGAGCCCTTGAACCTCGGCGACACTATCAACACATCGGGCGAAGACATGTGCTGGACCTTCACCCCGGACGGCAAGAAAGTCACCGGCGGCTGGGGGCCGCAGGGCAGCTACGACCTCGATATCCGCTGGGTCAGCAAGGACAGCGTTCCGTTGCTCAAGAACTTCGATCCGATCGGCCCGCCACCCAACCTGCTGGTGGCCAATCCCTAAGGCGGTTTCGCCATTGCACGATCCAACGTGGCACTGTTGCGGCGCATGGCGGCTCCGAGTCTATGGCGACCGCCAGACCGCCGCTCCGCCGAGCGCTCCTTTCCGGGACAAGGATCTGTCAAGAGCGGGTCATGACAAACGACACAACAGGAGGAATCCATCTATGGCATTGAGATTAAAGGACGTCGATCAGAGCAAACTGGAACAACTGCAAGGCAAGGTCATCAACGACGTGGCCGGGTCGCTGGGCCTGCTGCTGGCCTATCTCGGCGACAAGCTGGATCTTTACAGCGC
>VEPB01000129.1 GCA_012026715.1 Methylococcaceae bacterium
ATTCTGGCCCCTCCACCGCCGCCCCCGCCGCCGCCGGAACAGCCGCCTCCGCCTCCGCCGGAGGTGAAGGAGGAGAAGATCGAGGAGCCGGAGCCCGAGCCGGAACCGGAGCCCGAACCAGCCGAGGAAGCGCCGCCGGCCGAGGATTTGGGGGTCGATGCCGAGGGCGGCGCTGGCTCCGACGGCTTCGGCCTGGTGGGTAAGAAGGGCGGTCACGGCCTGCTGGGCGGGGGCGGCGGCAGCGCCGTCATCTGGTATGGCCAGCAGGTGGGACGCGCCGTGCAGGACGAACTGCAAAACCTGCTGGAAGACACCCCGGCCCGCAAGGCGGGTTACACCGCCACGGTGAACCTCTGGATCGGCGCCGATGGGCGGGTCACACGGGCCGAACTGGTCGGCGGAACCGGCAAGCCGGAGGTGGACCAAGCGCTGCGGCAGGCCGTGACCCGGCTGAAACTGTCGCTGCAGAAATCGCCACCGGAAAACATGCCGCAGCCCCTGAAGGTGAGGATCACCTCGCGAATTTAATACCGCCCGCTGACGGCGGAACCCAACAATGCACTGAGAAAAGCGATGAAACCCGAAACACCGGTAGTCTTGGCGATGCTGGCCAGTTCCTTGAGTCCCGTGGCGGCCGCAAGTGAGCGAGAGGATCTGCTGACTTTGAA
The DNA here is from genome assembly GCA_012026715.1 of Methylococcaceae bacterium. Lineage (GTDB taxonomy): Bacteria > Pseudomonadota > Gammaproteobacteria > Methylococcales > Methylococcaceae > VEPB01. Next base: position 669 of record VEPB01000129.1, read on the forward strand.
GAACACCACCCTGAACCTGATCCAGGCCCTGGTTCAACAGGGCGTGCTGGACAAGAACAAGGCCCAGGCGCTGGTGACGGCGGCGGAGCAAAAGGCGGCGGTGGAAGCCAAGCAGCAGGTGGCCGAGGAAGCCAAGGTCCAGAGCGAAGAGCCCTCCAAGCCGGGCAAGGCCAAGGCAGACAAGTCGGTGCGGGTGGCTTATGTGCCGGACTTCATCAAGGAGGAGATCCGTCAGCAGGTGCGGTCCGAATTGAAGGAGGATGTGGTCAAGGAGGTCAAGGCCCACGCCAAGGAGGAAAAATGGGGCGTGCCTGCGGCCCTGCCGGATTGGGTGAACCGCTTCAAGCTCAGCGGGGATGTGCGGTTGCGGGGAGAGGGGGATTTCTTTCCCACCTCCAATCCTGACAACGATTTCGTCGGACAGCAAAATGGACGCTTCAGCCAGGAGCCCTGGACCTTTGCCAATTGGCAGGCGATCAACAACGGCGCCGATATCGGCGACACGCGAAGCGGTCAGAGCAATTCGTATCTGAACACATCGGAAGACGTCAACCGTTTCCGCATGCGGCTGCGGCTGGGGTTGGAGGCGCAGATCGCCGACGGACTGAAGGCGGGCGTTCGGCTGGCCACCAGCAACAGCCGCAGCCCGGTGTCCACCAACCAGACCCTGGGCCAGACCGGCCAGCAGTACGAGTTCGTGCTGGACCGCGGGTTCCTGCAGTACGACTATCTCGACGGGAAGGGCACCGACTGGCTGACCCTGTGGGCCGGCCGGACCATCAATCCCTGGCTGTCCACCGACAACCTGTTCGACTCCGACCTCAGCTTCGAGGGGCTTTCCGGCACCGTGCGGCTCCCGTTTGGCACGGCCACCCGCTATACCCCGCCGCCGCCCAACGCCCGCTACGGCACCAACATGGGCTACAGTCAACCGAACTCGATGTTTCTCACCAGCGGCGTCTATCCGCTGGAGGAGTTCCAGCTGTCGAGCAACGACAAATGGCTGTGGGGCAGCCAGCTGGGCCTGGACCTGCTGTTCCGCGACAGCGACCGTATGAAGTTCGGGCTGGCCTATTACGACTACCGCAACATCGAGGCGATCCCCAACACGCCTAATTCCCGGGGCACTGCCGGGGATCGGGGCGATCACAACTACACCGCGCCGCAGTTCATGCAGAAGGGCAACACCCTCATGCGGATCAACACCACCGGTGCCGTCAGTTCGGAGAATCCCAATCTGCCGCGCCGGGTGGGTCTCGCCTCCGGCTTCAGCATCCTCAATGCCGTGGCCGTCTACGACTACGCCGGCTTCGGCGACAACCACGTGATCCTCACGGCGGATTACGCCAAGAACGTGGGATTCGATGGCAAGGACATCCTGCGCCGGGCGGCGCCGTTGGGTGGAGTCGCGGGCATCGTCAACTACCGCAACATCCGGGACCACACCAACGCCTGGCAGGTGCGGCTGGACGTGGGCCGACCGGAAATCAAGAAGCTGCACGACTGGAACATGACCTTCGCGTACAAATACCTGGAGCGGGACGCGGTGCTGGATGCCTTCACCGATTCCGACTTTCATCTGGGCGGCACCAATGCCAAGGGCTGGGTGTTCGGCGCCAGCTACGGCATCGCCCACAACACCTGGCTCAATGCCCGCTGGATGACCGCCGATCAGATCGAGGGTCCCAAGTATGGCGTCGACGTGCTGATGGTCGACCTGAACTCGCGATTCTGATCGGCGCTGGGCACAAGCTTGAGGAACCCGTATCCTTCGAAGTCTGGAGGTAACCGATGAAATATATCGAACAAAGAGTCTGTTGGACCGCTTTGATGCTGGCGATTTATTCGACCGCTCCGGCGGCCGAGCCCAAGGGCGATCCGGCAGCGCAGCAGGCGTTGCGCAAGGCCCAGGGCATGTTGCGGGACCTGACCCAGCAGAAGACCCAGCTGGAGACGGAGAACACCGGTCTGAAGGAGCAAATCAAGAAACTGGAGGCGGACGTGAAGCGGCTGGAGCCCTTGCAGGGGGAAGTCGAACGCGGCAAGGCCAGCATCGAGAGCCTGAAGAGCAGCGCCGGTGCCTTGGAGAGCCGGCTCGGCCAGGAACAGGAAAAGTTCACCCAGTTCGCGGCCAAGCATAAGGAGATGGTGGCCCAGGCCAAGAAAATCCAGGCCGACAACCAGTTGCTGGTGGCGGCGGTCAAGGAGCGGGAGCAATGGATCGGCCAATGCGGCGAGCGCAACCGCGCCATGCTGAACGCCAACCAGGAACTGGTCGGCAAATACAAGGAAAAGGGCTTTTTCGACAAGCTGGCGGAACTGGAGCCGCTCACCGGCATCGGCCAGGTCGAGGCGGAGACCGTCGAGCAGGACTATCGCTATAAGCTGCAGGATCTGCAGATGACGCCCTTCGAGGAACAGACCCGGAAAGCCTCCACCGGCGAAGCCGCCAGGAAGTCCGAAGCGGTGGAAGAGGAATAGCTTTGTTCGGGAATCGCTGATTATTCGGCGGTTTCCGCGGCGTCCGCTAAAGCGAGTGGGGTTAGCCGACTTTTAGACGCAAAGAAAATCCAGCCGGTAATAATACATAGGTCCGTCGGAACTCCCACCCTCGGCGTCGCCAAACAGGGAAGTTCCGCAGGTGACGAGGCGAAAGGGGTCCGCAGGGATCTCATACAATATCGCGTCGATGCGCATATCGGGGTTGTCATCGATCAGATACATGGCGTGGTCCTCGCTCCGCCAAATCCAAGGGCCTTCCTGGCCGACAAACTGATAGCGCCCGTCCGATGAGTTCTTGATCAGCCGCCATCTGCGGTTGCCGTTATCGGTGCGGATCACCTCGACTTCCACGGCACGGCCGTATTTCCACGCGCCATCGCGTCCTTTGTCTTCCCGAGGTATGAGGATGCAGCTGAGTGACGACATAGTCTTATCCGCCGAGTGGTTTTGCAGGATTGTGGCTCCGTCCCTAGCGGATCGAGCGTGATTCGGCGCCGCGACGGGGGTCGGAAACGATGCTACTCGGTGGGACGCGCGAACTCAGTGAAAAATGTCACCGTGGCACTGACTGAAATTGCCCGAGATGGGAAGTGCCGGGGGGAAATGTCGAATCACTCACTCCGGACATCGTGGCGATTACCTCGGCGCATGGGCGCACCTCCGGAAATCAACGGCTGCCAACCGCTGATTCCTTGAGTCGCCGGGCGGCCGCGTTTTCCGGTGGCGACCGCTGATCGATCCGGGACGGATTCATTCAGCCGTCCCGGCAGACGCGGAGTCCAAAGTTCTTCCCATTTCTCGGCGCTGCCCGGGAATCCGCGGCGGCCCATGTCCGCACCGTGTCGCCTTCTCCCTCTGGGAAGGTCGCGACTTAAGCGACGTTTGCGACTGGAGGATGGTGGCCCGGAGGGCCGGATGAGGGAAGAGTCGCGATTAAGGCAACCGATTGGGAGAGACCACCCGGTTCCAGGGCCACAATCCGCGGGCCATGGGGTCTCTCCCGTCCGAATGAGCCGATCCACGCTGACTCTCGCGTCAGTGATTGTTGGGCCATTTTGCGGATTTGCGAGGGTTCCCACCGAGCGCTACCGGCCCGATCGACGCCGGTTTCCGGTGGTCCGCTTCGCTTCCGTACGTCTAATCGCAAGCGCCGCTTTAACCGGGTCTTTCTCTTTCAAAGGCGATGGCCCGGCGTTTCGTCGCGCCTTGCCGGTCGGTTCGAACGGCGCTCGCCGGCGCGCGTCCGACGGCGTTTCCAGGCCAAAGAGCCCCGTTTTTCCAGGACAAAAAAAATGGGGGCGCGTTGCCGCGCCCCCCACGGGTCGATATGAGCACTGTTTGTCCGCAAGACTGCGCTCCGGCGATTGCCGCTTGCCGCTTCCATGCGGGGCAACGACAAGCGGCTTGTGGATCGGTATGCGGCGGCCCTCCGGCCGGGTTGCCGCCTCAGTTGGCGGTGACCGTAAAGGGGGACGGATCGCTGGAACCCGCACCGTTTGCCACGCTGACCTGGTAATCGCCGATGGCCAGGCGGGCCGGCACGGTCACCTTCAGCTCGGTATCGCCGGCGGATGTCAGCTTGGCGCCAACTTTGCGGCCGGTGCTATTGGTGAAGACCACAGCGAGTTTCTTGCCTCCGAAATACTGTCCTGCCAGGGTCAGTTCGGAACCGCGGGCACCGCTGGTGGGGCTCAACGACGTCAGCTGCGGCGCGTGCACCGTTACCGAGGCTTGTCCCGTTCCGGTGGGTTTGGCGCCCTTGCGGACCACTTCAACCTCGTAGGTTCCGGCAGCCAGCTTGGGGGCCTTGGCGATGATCAGGGTATCGGTCCACACCACGATCTTGGCCGGTTTGCCTTTCACCAGAACCTTTCCGGCCTTGCTGGTGAATTCCTGGCCGGTCAGGCTGAACTGACCGCCGAAGCCGATATCCTGGGCCGGCGCCGGATCGCCCGCCAGCTGGCCGGGCGCACCGGTGGTGCCGGACAGGTTGACGACCACCGGATCGACTCCGTCGACCGAGATGGTGGAGGTGGCGCCGAAGGTGTCTTCACTGGCGGGCGCGAACTTGTAGCCCACGGTGCAGCTCTTGCCGGGCTTCAGCAGCTTGCTGGAGCACTTGTCGTGCTGCTTGGTGAAGGGGGCGTCGGGGCCGGAGACGCTGCCAACGGTCAGATCGGCGCTGCCGGTGTTGGTCAGCGTCACCGTCAGCTGGGCCTTCTTGCCGCTAGCGACGGAACCGAAGTGCAGTTGGGTGGGGGACACCGACAGGTTGGCGGGAACCACGCCGGTACCGGTCAGATCCAGCGTCAGCGGAGTGCCGCTGACCGGGGTCACCGTCAGCTTGCCGGTGCGGGCGCCGGCCAATACCGGGGTGAAGGTCACCTGGATGTTGCAGCTGCTGTCGCCCGCCAGGCTGCCGTTGCAGTCGTTGGTCACCGCGAAGTCGCCGGTGGCGGCGATGGACTGGATCGCGTAGGCCGTGCTGTCGTTGTTGGTCAGTTTCACGGTCTTGGCGGCGCTGGAGATACCCACGCTCTGGCTTCCGAACGCATCGATGGTGCCCAGCGCCACGCCGGTCAGTTCCGGAGTGCCGTTGCCGGTCAGCGCCAGGGTCAGCGGCGTGCCGGTGGCCGGGGTGACTGTCAGGGTGCCGTCGCGTTTGCCCGTCTGGGTGGGGCTGAAGGTGATGTCGATGGTGCAGTTGGCGCCGGCCGCCAGGCTGGTGCCACAGTGGCTGGTGGCGGCGAACTCGCTGCCACTGCCGGTGCCGATGCTGGTGATGGCGTAAGCCGCGGTGCCGTCATTGGTGAGGGGCACCGTTTTCGCGGTGCTGGTAGTCCCGACTTCCTGGTCGCCGAAGGCGTCGATGGTGCCGAGCTTCGGATCGGGCGCAGTGGCCGGGATGCCGTTGCCGGTCAGGGCCTGGGGCAGCGGCGTGCCGCTGGTGGGGGTGACCGTGAGGGTGCCGTCGCGTTTGCCGGTTTGGGTGGGGCTGAAGGTGATGTCGATGGTGCAGTTGGCGCCGGCCGCCAGACTGGTGCCGCAATGGCTGGTGGCGGTGAAGTCAGTGCCGCTGCCGGTGCCGACGCTGGCGATGGCATAAGCTGATGCGCCATTGTTGGTGAGCGTGATGGTCTTGGCGGCGCTGGTGGTGCCGACCGCCTGGTCGGCGAAGGCGCTGGCGGTGCCGAGCGCCACATCGACCGTCGCGGCCTTGCCGGTGCCGGATAGGGCCAGGGTCAGAGGCGAGCCGCTGGCCGGGGTCACCGTCAGGGTGCCGCTGCGGGCACCCGCGGCGGTGGGCGTAAAGGTCACCTGGATATTGCAGCTGGCGCTGGCGGCCAGACTGGTGCCGCAGGTGTGGGTGGCGGCGAACTCGCTGCCGGCGCCGGTGCCGATGCTGGCAATGGCGTAGGCCGCGGTGCCGGTGTTGGTGAGGGTCACCGTCTTGGCCGCGCTGGTGGTGTTCACAGTCTGTTCGGCGAAGGCAGTGATGGTGCCCAGCACCGGATCGGCCGTGCCACCGCCGCCGCCCGCCGGAGTGAATTCGAGGCTGCTGGTCGTCAGGGTGAAGCTGCCCAGTTGGGTTACCTTGGCTCCGCCGCCTTCTCCTGCCGTGTGCAGGTTGTCGTAGTTGACGAACCAGAAGGTGGATGTCTCGCCCAGGATGGCATTGGTCCCGGTGCCGTTGAACACTTGGGAGGCCGCCAGTGTATTGCCCTGTCGGGAGAAGTCTGCCAGGTCACCTGGTAGGAAAGTCGCCGAATCTGTGCCGCTCAGGGCCAGGCCGGTGTTGACGTTGGCGATCACATTCTGGGCCAACTGTGTTTCCACCGCCGAGGTGATATTGACGAGGGTCGCAGCGAAACCGCCGGCCGCCCCGTCCACACCGCCGGTGGTCAGCAAGCCCCAGTCAGCGACGTTGCCGTAATTGGTGGGCGGCTGACCGCGCTTCTGCTCCCAACCGCGGAGCCGGTTGCCGGCAAATACCGCCCATTGATAAGTTCCGCCTGCTGCGGTGAGAAAGCTGTGTCCCACGCTGTCCAAGGGAAAGCTCTGGGCCGAAGCGGACAGGCTGTTCTTGAAGGCGGCGAAATCGGTGTTGAGGTTCAGCGCGTAGGTTTCGCCGCTGGTCTGGTTAAGGACGATCAGGAACAGGTCGCCGCCGTCGGTGATGTTGGCGGTGGCGCCATTCCCGGTTGGGCCGCCGCCGTGCACGGTGGCAATGCCATCGGCGATGAGCGCGGCCGAAACCTGGGTAGTTCCGGCCGCGCTGATTAGCAGGCCGGCGATCAAAACTTTGATGTTCATGATGGGTGTCTCTTAGCGAAAAAATCGGTGAGTGGTGCTGTGATTTGCAGGCGAGCGTCTGATCGCAACGGGTTGTGGCGAATTTTGTAGGGTGCCGACAAGACCAGGCAGGAACCCGCCGGTCGTGCGCCGCAGATAACGATCGATACGCTGATCCGCGGTTGCACTCACTAAGGAAAGCAAGGCGCGCTTAGGCGCTTGCGGCACGTCGCGGCTCGCCGTTCCACGGCCCCATTGGCAGAGGATTTCGGGGCGGGGAGTTTAAGGAGGGATTGTTACAGTTGTGTGGCGGCGGGCTGAGGGCGCGCCGAAGCCCTGTGGCGGCCGCTGCCTGCATTCCGGGCAGTGGGTCCTTCAGGTGGGAGTTGGATCGAGGCTCCTCCTCCGCAAGGCTGTGGAAATAAGGCGCCCGCAGAAATCAATGCGCAACTGAGCGCGCTGAACAGGCATCGGGTCCGATCGGGTTTCGGCAAACGAAGGCGCTGAGAATTGGCGGGCTTGCGTGACCGCCGCGAGTCCAAGGCGGCGGAGAGAATGCCGGAGGACCAGAGGGCCGTCGCTTTCGGGACAAGCGCCGCTCGCCCAGCCTCCCCATCGGCTCTGGTCTCGCCCTCCCGATCCGTCGGTCCCGCCTTCAGGCCGTGTCGTCGTCGAATCCATCCATCAACAGAGCCGCTTCGGCCATGACTCGATCCACGGTATGCGCCTTCATGCACCCGAAATCGCCGCCGCAACTCGGCCGTTTTCGGCAAGGCGAGCAGTCCATCGGCTGGTAAAGCACCTTGGCGTGGCTCGATCCGGTATTCAGGTAGGGGCGGGTCGATCCAAACAGCGCCAAGGTTGGCGTTTTCATGGCGATGCCCAGGTGGGTCAGGCCGGTGTCGACTCCGATCAACAGGTTGGCGTTGCGGATTACCGCGGCAGCCTCGATCAGGGCCGTGGTGCCGGTAAGATCGAAAAAGCCCTCGACTGGAGGCGTGATCTCCTTTGCCCGTCCGGTATCGCCGGGGCCACCGAGCAAAACCACAGGAAGATGTCGCCGTTCGATCAGCTCGGTCGATAGTTCCCGCCACCGCTGAGGGGGCCAGTGCTTTTGGGGGCGCGTGGTGAACGGACAGATGACCGCGTAGGGGGATGCGCAGCCGCGTTTTGCCAGGGCGGCATCCATTCTGGATTGAACGATTTCCGGCACCCTCACGTCCATCGGAAATCCGCCGGCATCCAGTTTCAGCGCGTGGGCAAGCAACCAGTATTCCACGCCGATCCGGTCGATTTCAGTGTCGCGGCTGATCACATGGTGCATCCACAGCTGGCTGCCTTCCCGCGATCCCAGGCCGATGCGGATTCGTGCTCCACTCAATCGGCTCCACACCCCGCTCTTGAGCAGACCCTGCAAATCGATGGCCCAGTCGAAATCTTCCTCCCGCAGCATGTCGATCAATTGTTTGATCCCCCGCGCCAGGGCGAGGTAGCGGCGCTCCCTGAACAACTGGCGAAAGTACGCGCGCTGGAAAACGATGACGCGATCGACGGCAGGATGGTGAATCAGCAACCCGGTATTGATGTCGTCGGTCAGCCAGACCAGACGCGCGTTCGGATAAGTCCGGCGCAACGCCGGCGTCAGCGCGGAAGCCAGGATCACGTCGCCGGTTGCGCTCAGGCGGATGAGCAGGATGTTGCGGGGGATCGGGAGATTCTCGATCATCCCCGCTAATTTATCAGGCTGCGGTAGTGTTCGGATAAACGAAACGCCTGAAGCTGGCACGAGTATTCTTTCTCGATGTGGGATCGCCCCGCATCCAGCCAGGTTTCCCAGGCATTCGGTCGATCCAGCCACCGCAAAATGCAGTGTGAAATCTGTTCGACATCGCGTTCCTCGGCCAGCCAACCCGTTTCGCCCTGTTTGACGACCTCCGGAATATCACAATGCAAGCTGCTTACCACGGGCATGCCGCTGGCTACCATCTCGATGACGGAGACCGGTGCCCCGCCTTCGGTATCGCCATCGGCTGCCGTCACGCTCGGCGAGAGAAACAGGTGATGGCGATAAGCCTCGGAAAAGAACGTGCTGTAGGGCTGGAATCCCAGCAACCGGGTACATGATCGAAGGTTATGCCGATCCAGGGTTTTAAGGATGAGCTGTTTTTCATCGTGACTTCCGGCGTCGCCGATGATCGTGATTTCGATGGGGAAACGGTCCCGAATCAGTGCCAGCGCCTCCAGGGCATAGGGAATCCCTTTCTTTTCCCGGAAACTCGCTGCAATCAGAACCCTCAGTACGTTGCCGGGCTGCCATTGGCGCGGGCGGTAGTCGATCCGTTCCACCGCGACTCCCAGGTGCTGTATGCGAATCTTGGCCGGATCGCAGCCCATCTTCACCAGACAGGACGCCATATGGTTTCCCTCGCAGAGAAACCGGGTGCGCGGGGCAGCAAATAACTGCCGGTACCGATCCCGCCAGATTGGATTCCTGGTTGGGAGCATTGATACATCCTGGCCATAAAAGCTTACGAGGTGAGGTAATTCATGCCGCTGCGCGATATGAATATTCATCCACCCATTGTTGCCAAAATGTGAATGAATGAGGTGCGGCCTAATCCGCTCGATTTGCCGCGCCAGATATCCATTATAAGATTTAGCGCCGGACAACCACATCAATTTGCTGAAAAGGTAATGAGCCTTTTGGTCACGCTTCAGGCAATGCACGTTACCAATCTGGAACTGGTCGAGATTTCGGGTGCTTCGGCAAACGATATGACTTTCTATCGTTTCGGGGAGGCTATCGATCTGATTGAATAGCCAAGTTTGAGTTTGCTCGAGCCAAACCGGAGAATAGTGGACGACTCTGAGATTCATCGGCGACCCGTGTTGGCGGTTAACGGCTTGCTATTCTTGAGGATGGCCCGAACGGAATCGATGACATAATCCACGTCGGCATCAGTGAGACGGCTTGATAACGGCAAACTCACGGTTTGCCGCCCCATCGCTTGGGCGATCGGATAGTCTTGCGGATTCCATCTCAATGCCGCCTGATAATAGGGGTGCTCCGGCAAGCTCAAATAGTGCACGCCCACCCCAATCTTGCGGGCGGTCATGGCGGTCAGAAACGCATCTCGGGAAATGCCAGCCTGCGCGTCATCGAGCAGAATCGTGTAAAGGTGATAGGCGTGACGGGTATCGGCTTCAGGCTCGGCAGGAATCCTGGCCGGGAGGTCGGCAAAGGCCTCCTGATAACGTCGCCACACGGCTTCGCGGCGCAGCCAATTGAATTCCACCCGGGCCAATTGATGGATTCCAAGGGCGGCTTGCAGATCCGTCATGTTGTACTTGTAGCCGCATTCCACGACCTGATAGTGTTTGTAACCTTCGTCGCCGAACCGTTTCCACGCGTCCTTGCTCATGCCGTGCAACGCCAATACCTTGATCCGTCCGATATCGTTGTCGCTTTTTCCGATGACCATTCCGCCTTCGCCGGTAACGACGTTCTTGGTGACGTAAAAACTGAAACAGCCGAAGTCTCCGAAGGTGCCTGCTTTTTGGCCGTGGTATTCGGTTTCGATGGCATGAGCACAGTCTTCGATGATTTTCAGGTCATATTTCGCGGCGATCGCTAAAATACGATCCATGCGGCAAGGGCGGCCAGCAAAATGAACGGGAACGATGGCCCGGGTCCTCGGGCTGATCGTTGCTTCGATCGCCGCCGGATCAATATTGAACGTTCCCGGTTCGATGTCGGCCAATACCGGTTTCAATCCGGCGTGAATCATGGCGTTGACGGTCGCGCAGAACGTCATGGGCGTGGTGATGACCTCGTCACCGGGCAGGAGGCCCGCTGATAACATGCCGAGATGCAAGGCCGCCGTGCAGGAGTTCACCGCGGCGACCCGATCGCAGGAAACCCCCTTATACACAGCAAAATCGTTTTCGAATTTCGCGACTTTGGGTCCGGTACCAATCCACCCGGACTTCAGGCATTCGATAACCTCTAAGAGCTCTTCATTCCGGATGTCAGGCGCGCCGAAAACCAGGAATGGGTTTGGGTTTCTGGTAGAGGAGGGAGATGAGTCGGGTGGTTGTATGAGGGCTTGAATATTCTGTCTCACGACCCGTTACCAATGGCGAGATAGTCGGTGCTCAATCTATTTGGCGCTCGCGGCAGATTTCTCGTGGGCTATGGCCGTTTCAGCATGCTCTTTCGCCAGGGCAGCATGATGCTTGGATAATGCTACATGGCGTTTCTCCAACGGGCCGTGGCCGAGTTTTTTGTGCTCTTCCGAGAGCGAGCGGTGGTGGATGGCCATGCCTTTGTGATACTCGGCCGTTTTCTTATGATGCTCGGCGGCCGCGGCATGTTCTTCGGCGGTTTTCGCGGCGACATTATGATGCCCCGGATGTTCCGGCGCAGGGGTTACCTCCGCAGAGCCGGCCTGGGCCCATAGCGCGAAGAAGAAAACGAGGGGAAGCAGCGAGATTGATCGGGGTGATACCTGCGGGTTCATGGTGAATACCTCAGTGTTGGGGCGACTGTAAAACTCAGGTGAAACCGTACCCGGATGCCCGGATATGTTTTTGGGCTCCGCTGGATTGACGCTATAGTCAATTTCGAGACTTTCGTGAATCTGGATAAACGTGGACTGAAGATAAGTCGGACGGTATTTCGTATACGCAGGTACTGTGCCAAGGAAGAATGGCGCGGGAATTCATAGATATATGCTTTTCGCCATAACCGGGTAGGTTGAATGCAACCAGATCAGGTGGTGGCTTTGGTCGCGACCGCGGGTGTTGGTCAGGTGCAGTGGACAGAATGTGCCAGCGCCGGGATCGTTTCAGTGCCGACTGAACGAAGCGGCAGCAGCGACGGTTCGAGTCGAGAGTTTCTGCAGGCCTTTCGGGCGGCGAGTGGGGGGCGAGTTGGATCAGGGCGAGGGCGGTGCGATGGGAGGATTGGCCCAGCCTATTAGTCCGTCCCGGTTCCGGAATCGGCCACGGTTGACGTTGCTGGAGGAAGCTATGGCACGGTGTGGGCGCGAGTCCCGGCAGGGCGGGATCCACGAAAATCCGTCACCGATCGGCGAAGAAGGTTGCCGGAGTGGTGGCGTGTTTCGCCGGTCGGTTCAGGCTAGCGCAGGTTCTTGCTGCAGCCGGCCGATCAGCTCCAGCAAGACGTGGAACGACATGATCGCCGCCGGGTGCATCTTATGGAAGACGTTACCGTCGACGTCGATGATTTCCGAACGCTCGATCCACCAGTTGGTGGTCATGTCGGCGATTCGCTTAACCGGTATGCTTTTGCCTTGTACCGTCATGTGGTGTCGGGTCAGGACGAGGTCATGCGTCGGGTAATCGAGATTGCGGGTGGCGATGACGCTTTTCGAAAATGCCGCACGGTCCGGTAGGCAGCGAAACCGGATGGTATGGCCGTTCATGAGTTCGGAAAATAACCGTTCTCCCCGCTGTTTGGCGTGGGCCTCGACGAGTCTGGCGGTCAATTCGGCATAACGGCTGACTCGCCCGCCGGCGAAAACCCAGGGCGTCTCGGGCGAACGCCGGAAGGCAAAGCCGCCGTAGGGATAGAGAAACAAGTCTTCGACGTCCGCGTATCGGTCGGTTTGATCGGTTTTCCCCCGAATGACGCGGATCGCTTCTTCGTACAGCAAAAACGCGGGTTGGGAACGGAGCAGGATGAAGGTCGTCGCGCAGATCAGCGTGGCGATGCCGATTCCGCCGAATCCGATGGCGTAGGGCAAAGCCGGATCGCCGGTGAATTTGATGTCGTGTCCGAACCGGGGAATCAGGGAAAGAACAAAAGCGCCGGTGCCGGCGAAGAGCAGCGCCAGGAAGTACCAGGCGAACTGCAAGGAGCGGCTTTTCCCGTACGTTCCAATCAAGGGGCCTGCGTTGGTCATGGACGATGCTCCGGTTCCTGAGCTGTTTGGTTTCACGCCGCCCATGGTAACGGTTCCGTCGGCGATGACACAACGCATCGGCAGGGCGAATGAGGCGATCATTTTCAACCCCGGGGATGGAGGACCCTTCGGAGAGCTTCAAAGATCAACCCGTATGCCGGACATGGCGGTGCTGCTGGCGGCCTCGGCAAGTCTTCAGACGGAAGGATTGGGCTCGCCTCTGCGCAATCGACTGCAGGAGCGTCTCGGCCGCCGCGGGGATCAGAAGGTCGCCGAGCTTGGCGCTGCTCCCGATAAGGGCCGCGACGATTTCGTCGGACCTGAAAGCGGCGGCCATGCTCTCGCCTGTCACGAATGGGCACAGAAGGTGAAACGGCTGGAAAACCTTGCCCAGGGCCGAAAGGGTGGGCCGGAGTCCCATCGGAGGGCTATCGCTGACGGCAGCGGGAAACTGGAAAAGCCGGACTCTTCTGAGCTTTCTGGTGGGGCTGTTTCAGGCCGCAGTTAGCGTTCCGCCGCGGCGGTTTCGGCAGGACGCGCGCCCAGGGCGGCCTGAAAATCGGCCGCTGCCTTGTGGAGGGCGATGGCCGCGTCCGCCTCCAGCAGCGCGGCGTCGCCCCGGGCGATTTCCCGCAGGTTGACCAGCAGCAGGGTACTGTCGCCCAGTTCGAAGCGGGTGCGCTCGCCGTCTTCCAGTTGTCCGGCGGCGGACTTCTGGCGGCTGGCCAATTCCAGCCGGCGCCCGGCGGCCGCCAGCGCCGACAGGGCATCCCGCACCTCGGCGGCGATGCGGTCCTCGGCCAAACGCCGTTCGTGGTCGAGGCGCTGAAGGTTGGCGCGGGCGACTTGAGCCCGTCCGCCGGCCACCCGGCGCTGCAACGGGATGTCGATGTTGACGCCGGCGTACAATTCCTCGCGGTTGGGCTTGCCCTTGGAACTGCCGAAATCCTGCGCGCCCATCACGGTCAGGTCGATGCCCGGCGCCTGCTGATTCTGCTGCAAGGCCAATTCGGTCTCCGCCTGGCGCCGTTGCAGTTCCAGGCGCTGCAGTTCGGGGCGGCGGGCCTGGGCCTGGGCGTTGGCTTCATCGAAGGCGGCCGGCCGGGGCGCCGGAGCCGGAGGTATGGCCGGCGGCTGGCGGGGCGCTTCGGGCAGCCGGGGTTGGCCCGCGGCGTCGCGGTAATACAGCGATAAGGCAATGGCCGTTTGTTCCTGCAGCCGCTGGGCGGCGACCACCCGTTCCCGCCGTTCCAGGATGGCGCGCTGGTTGTCCAGCACCTCGAACTCCGGCAGGTCGCCGGCGGCCACCCGTTCCCGCAGCCCCGCATCGCGCCCTTCCGCCACCGCCAGCAGCGTCTCTGCGATACGCAGCCGCTGCCCCGCCAGCACCCAGTCCCAATAGCGGTGGGCGCTGATTCGGCGCAGGTCGATCAGGGCCAGGTCGACGTCCTGGCCGGCGATGGTCTCGCCCAGTTCCGCCTGCTGCAGGGTCGCGCGGCGCCGGTCGATGGGGCCGTTGCGCCACAGCGGGATGTTGACTCCCAGGCGCGCTTCGCCGTCGGCCGCGGTGAGGCTCTTGCCCTCATACACCGGATAATCGCCGGTGCCGCGCCGCCACCCGCCGAAAAAGGTGGTTCCCCACAGCCCGGTGGGCTGTTCCAGCACCACGTCGTAGTTGCGGTTTTCGTAGAGTCCGGCGATGGACCAGCGGCCCTGAGCCTTGAGCAGGGTATCGAAGCCGCCTTCGGCGGCCAGCCGCTCGCCGGCGGCGGCTTCCTGTCGCTGCTGGGCCGCCAGCAGCCCCGGAAAGGCGCGGGTCGCCGCGTCCAGGACCTCGGTCAGTTCCAGCGCCGCCGGCTCCCCGGCACGAGCGCCGCTCCAGGCCAGGATCAGGATCGGCAGCAGGCGGATCATTCGTCTTTGTCCTTGGCTGAGTCCGACTTTGCGGCGCCGTAGCCATCAGTCTTGGCCGGCGCCGGAATCTCGGGCAGCACGATGGGCGGGAAGCCGTTGAAGATTCGCCACAGCTCGTACCCCAGGCTGACCCGCGCCAGCAGCACCCAGCCATGGGTGCGCACACCCTGGCGGAGAAACCGCTCGCCCGGCCAGGGCTGGTCGTCCGGGTCGGGCGTCACCAGCACACGGAACTTGCCTCGGCCGTCGTCGGTGGCGTCGATCAACGCGACGGTGCCGCCGAAACTGCCTACCGCCAACTCCGGCCAGCCGCCGAACTGGACCGCAGGATAACCCTCGAATTGCAGTCGGACCGGCCGCCCTGGGGTGATCAGCGGCACATCGTTGCCGTCCATCCAAAGCTCCACCGCCCGTTCGGCCGCGTCCGGCACCAGGATTGCGAGTGCCTGGCCGCTCTTGAGCAGTTCCGCGCCCGGATTGGCCAACAGCCTGAGAATCTGGCCGGCGCGGGGTGCGGTGACGGTCTGGGTACGCTGGCGGGCGATGCGGGTTTCCAGCTTGAGCAGGTCCGCCAGCAGGTAGTTGAACTCCTCCAGGGTCTTGTTGAGATCGGCGCGGCTTTTTTCCACGGCGCTCGCGGTATCCGCCTCCAGCTTGCGCAGATCGGCCCGCAGCGCCTCCAGCTCGCTGTCCGACGCGCGCAGGCTGGCGCGGGCCCGTTCGGTTTCGGTTTCGCGTTGGGCCATTTCCAGCTGGGCCAGTTCCAGGGTGCGGCGCGACGACAAACCCTTGCCCTGCAGCCGATCCTGCCGGTCCAGGTTGAGCCGGGCGGTATGGCCCGCCGCCTCCGCGGCTGTCACCGCGTGGCGCGCCGCCTGCCGGCGCTGTTCCGCCATGGCGACCCGCGCCCGGGCCGCCTCCAGGGCTTGCGGGCGCGCCGTCTCGGCCATGGCGAGCTGGCGCCGCGCCGCTTCCAGCCGGGTTTCGCCCGCCTGGCGGCGTGCCAGGACCGTTTCGCGCTCCGCCTCGAGCCGCTGTAGCAGTTGGGGGTCGTTGTCGCTCAGTTCGGCCAGGACGTCACCGGTTTGTACCTTGCTGCCTTCCCGCACCAGCCAGCGCAGCAGCCGGCTCTCGACCGGGGCGGCAATGGTTTGCTGGCGCTCCACCGGGGCATAGGCGACTACCCGGCCGATGCCGCGCACGTTCTGCTGCCAGGGCGTAAACCCCAGTCCGACCAGGAGCAGGAGCAGAATCAGCGCCAGCCAGCGGGCCATGGCGCGCGCCCAGGGCGGCGTCTCGGCCCGTGCCAGGGCGGCCGGCGGCGGCTGTTTGAACAGTTCGGGTTGCTCAGTCATTGCCGGTTGTGGCGGCGATCGGCTGCAAGCGGCCGCCCTCCAGCCGGAAGCAGCGGCTGCAGCGGGCCATCAGGGCGGGATTGCGGGTGGTCAGCAGCAGCGTCCAGGGCGCTTGCGGATCCAGCAAACGGTTCAGCACGGTATCGGCCTTGTGGGGCTCGATCCGGTCCAGGGCGAGATGCAGCAGCAACAGGCGGGGCCGGCCGGCACAGGCGCGGGCCAGGGCCAGCCGCAACAACTGGTCGGGCAACAGCGGGCCGCCCCGGTGATCCAGGGGGGTGTCGATGCCTCGAGGGAGAGCCAGGACTTCGTCCAGCAGATCCATCGCCCGCAAGCTCTCGAACGCCTGCTCCCGGGTGATGTCCGGGCGCCCCAGGCTGAGGTTCTCCAGCACCGTCGCCGGAATGACTTCCGGCTGATGGACCAGTGCGGCCTGACGGCGCAGCGCGTCCAGATCGAGACTGCGGAGATCGCGGCCGTTCAGGAGGATGCTGCCGGTCGTCGGTTGGCGCAGGCCGAACAGCAAGTCCAACAGCGTGCCCTTGCCGCTGCCGGCGGGGCCGGTCAGGGCCACGCGCTCGCCGGGGGGCAGTTCCAGATCGATTCCGTCCAGCAACAGTCCGGCGTCCGGATAGTGAAAGCCGACCTTGCGCAGGCTGACCGCCAGGGGGCCGTCCGCGTCGTCCAGTGTCTCGCCCCCGATCCGCTCGCCCTGCAATTCCAGCAGGTGGCCCAGCTTATCGAGACCCGCCAGCAGCTCGTAACAGTTCTCCAGGGTCTTGCCGAGTCGGGTGAAGCCGTAAATCATCGCGCTCACCACCAGTTCCGCGGCGATAAGCTGGCCCAGGGTCAACTGACGGTCGATCACCATCCAGCCGCCCATTCCCAGCAGCAGGGTGCTGGCCAGGGCATGGAGTCCCAGCGCGCCGGCGCTCTGCCGCATCAGGATGCGGAAATGACGGGAGGACGCATCCAGGTAATCCTGCGCCAGCCGATCGGTGCGACGCGCCACGAAGTCCGGGCCCCCTTCCGACTTGAACAGCACCGGATTGCGGGCGACGTCTTCGAGCCAGGCCACGGCGGCGTACTTGGCCCGGGATTGGGCGATAGCGGTGTCGATACCGCCGCGACCCAGGCCGAACAGGATGAAGCCCAGGCCGGCTGCCAGCAGCGCGTCGAAGGCCAGCAGCAGGGGATGGTAGAACGCCAGCAGCAGCATGCCGATGGCGGTCTGCAGCAAGTAGCCGGCGCCTTCCAGCAGCAGGACCGCGCCGGTCTTCTGCAGCGTCATCACGTCGAAGAAGCGGTTGACCGTCTCGCCGACGTTCTCCCCGTCGCGGATGGCGGCGTTGACCCGCAGCAGGGTGTGGGCGGTTTCCCCGAAAAAGCGCACGAACACCCGCCGCTGCAGCAATTCCACCACGTAGAACTGGATCGCGACCAGCAGGTTGCTGAAGGAAACCGACGCCAGCAGGATTAGGGTCAACACCACCAAGGGCTGGTAGAGGGCGCCGAAAGCGATGGTGCCAACCAGCGCCTGGACGGCGATGGGCGTCGCCAGCGACATCAGGCCGATGCCGATGCCATAGCCCAGGATGATCCAGATGTCGCGGCGTTCCGCCTGATAGAGCTGATGCAGCCGGACCAGTGGGTGCAAGTCGTGAGTGGGCGGCAGCGGCGACATGGGGCGGATCGAGTCGGGAAGCAAAACCTCAGTCGCCGTACCTCGGCGTATGGCCAGTCTGGCGATGCTTAGCGGTCATGGTAACTCCATTTCAGAGCTGCGTTAACCAGAGAGCGGACAGTGCGGCCGTGCCGGCGACCAGCAGACGCCAGTGGCGAGCGGCCCACATCACGGACGCAGAGTTTTCAAGCCGCTCCACCCACCGCCGGACTCTGAGGTAGATCCGATAACCCATGCGGATCGTGAAAATGATGGCAAGGGTCAGCCCGGAATATGCCGCGACGGCTTGTGCCGCCCGGTGAGACAGTCCGAACAGCTGGACGCCCAGCGACACGGCGAGCGTTTCCAGCACCCCCAGTACGACGTGCAATAAGTGGCCCGCGAGGTGCACCAGATCAATCCCGAACCCCCAAACGACTAGGGGACACAGCAGAACGGCGGCTATTTTGAAAGCGCGAATCGGGGCACGCCGCGAAACATCTCCGATTTTTGCTGGGATGGTCGTTCCGTTTTTCATCGCTGTTCACCTTGGCGCAGGTTTGTTGATCAAGTCGGCCCCCTTG
This sequence comes from Methylococcaceae bacterium, assembly GCA_012026715.1. Taxonomy (GTDB): domain Bacteria; phylum Pseudomonadota; class Gammaproteobacteria; order Methylococcales; family Methylococcaceae; genus VEPB01. The sequence continues at coordinate 18,907 of VEPB01000129.1, forward strand.
GAAGGGACGCGCTGAACCGATCCGTCCTGGATTTCTCAGCGTCCGTCCATCGGACAACGCGGTTTCCAAGTGACTCACAAAGTCAGAAACTTACAGCCTCCTGTCGTGGCGGTGCGTCCCTGCACCGCGGCAGCTGCTGAAAAATTCAGTGGCTCCTTGGTGGTTTAAGGGACTGTTTTCTCCTGGCGCTTCAACCGGTGTTGCGCATCCCCGCGGCAATTGCGTTGATGGAGCGCAGCAACGGCGTGATCCAGGGATTCGTCCCGGTTTCACTTTCGTCGAAGGCCCTTACCCGCTTCAGCAGTGCCACCTGAATGGCGTTGAGCGGACCCAACAAGCGGTTACGCCGTGCCAACGATGCCGCGAGGGGCGGGTTGTCGGCGATCAGTCGGTCGCTTTCGGCTACCCGCAATATCCATTCCACGCAGCGCCCGTGTTCGGTGCGGATGCGCTGGTATACGGCGGCGGCGCCCGCGGGGTCGGATGCCAGCGTGGCATAGGCCCGTGCGATGGCCAGATCCGACTTGCATAGCGCCATCTGGGCGTTGCTCAGCAGGTTACGGAAGAAGGGCCAGCGGCGATAAAGGGCGCGCAGCCGCTCCAGGCGTTCTCCGTCATCACCGCACCAGGTCTCCAGGGAGGCGCCGATGCCGTACCAGGCCGGCAGGGTTTGACGCGATTGGGCCCACGAGAACACCCAGGCGATGGCCCGAACCGACTGCTTGGAACGGTCCTGCGGCTTGCGGTGGGAGGGCCTTGATCCGATGTTGAGCAGGCCGATCTCGCGGATCGGCGTGGCTTCGTAGAAATAGTCCAGAAATCCCGGAGTACGCTCGGTGAGCTCGCGGAAATGGTCTTCGCCCAGCCGCGACAGTTCGTCCATCACCGCCAGGTCGGCGTCCGCGTCGGCCCGGATGGGACACACCAGGCTGAGGCTGGCCTTGAGCAGTCCGGAGACGCCCAAGGTTAGCTCATACACCGCCGTCTCCATGTTGTTGTAGCGGTAGAACAGCACCTCGCCCTGTTCGGTGAACTTGATGCGGCCCCGCACCGTGTCCGGTGGCTGGGCCAGGATGGCCTGGTGGGTCGGGCCGCCGCCGCGGCCCACGGTGCCGCCGCGGCCGTGGAACAGCCGGCATTCGATGCCGCGCGCCTGGGTGAGGGCGATGATCTTTTTTTGAGCCTGGTAAAGATTCCACGACGACGCCAGGATGCCGCCGTCCTTGCTGGAATCGGAATAGCCCAGCATGACTTCCTGGCAGTTGCCGGAGACCGTCAGCAGTTCCCGGTAGACCGGGGTGTCCAGCAGGGTGCTCAGAGTGGGTTCGATACAGGCCAGATCGCGGATGGTCTCAAACAGGGGGGCGACGCCGATGCGGCAGAACCAGCGGCCGCCGACCCGGCCAACCAGCCCTTCCTGCTTGGCCAGGAACAGCACTTCCAGCACATGGCTGGCGGCGTGGGTCATGGAGATGACGTAGCGGTCGAAACAGTCGGCGCCGATTTCACGCCGCAAGGCAGCCATGACGGCGAACACCCGCAGGGTTTCCCGGGTGGGTTCCGACAAGGCGGCGCGGTCGACGCACAGATCGCCGGGTTGCAGCAGGGCTTCCGACAGGGTCGCCAGTTTCTCGCCCTCGGCGAGCGACTCGTAAGCGAGCCCCACACCATGCCGGAGGAGTTCCGCCACCGCTTCGCTATGGCGGGTCGATTCCTGGCGTATATCCAACTGCATCAGATGGAAACCGAAGGTCTCGGCAAGCCGGATCAGATCCGTCAGTCCCCGGCCGACCACCGCCTCGTCGCCGTGGCTCAGCAGCGAGTCGCGCAGCAGCAGCAGGTCGTTCAGGAACGCCGCCGGGTGGGGGTAGCTTCGCGGGTCATCGACCGCGCCATCGCCGCTCAGGCAGCGTTCGAGCTGGTCCAGTTTGAGCTGGATGCGTCGCTTCATCAGCACCAGCTTGTGGCGATAGGGTTCCTGCAAATAGGGTTTGACCAGGGCGCCAGGATCGCCTAACAGCCGCTGGTCGGCTTCCAGGCTCTGCAGAAACGTCGAACTGGGCTGGCACAGGCCGTAGGAATGGGAGAGTTCGCCCAGCAATCCGTCGAGCCGGCGGCGGTATTCGGTGAGGATGGTGACGGCCTGCATGCGCACCGCCAGGGAGGTCATCTCAGGAGTCACGTAGGGGTTGCCGTCGCGGTCGCCGCCGATCCAGGAACCGAACCGAAAAAAGCTCGGCAGCCGCAGCATTCCCTCGCCATAGACATCGGCCAGGGATTGGTCGAAGTTGCGGTAGACCTGGCAGGTCGCCTCGAACAGCGACAGGGGGAAATAGAACAGCCCCGCCGCCACCTCGTCTTCCACCGAGAGGCGGTTGGCACGCACCTCGTCGGTCTTCCACAATACCTCGATCTGACTATAGAGCTTCTCCACGGTCAGCTGGCGGTAATACCCCTTCACCCGCGGATCGTCCAGTTCTTCCACCGTCAGGAACACCTCGCGCAGGGCGCTCTTGAGCGTGCGGCGCTTGGCTTCCGTGGGGTGGGCGGTCAGCACCGGCATATACAACAGCCGATCCAGCAGGATTTGCACCTGGGCGACGCCGAGGCCTTGCTCTTTCAAGCTCAACAGGGTGTCGTGGAAGGAGTTTTCCCAGAAATGGCCGCGGCGGATGGCCTGGCGCCGCCGCAGGCTGAGGCCGGTGGTTTCCTCGGCAATATGGATGGCGCTGAAGTATAGCGTGAAGGCCCGCACCACCTGGCTGTAGGCGTCGGGGCTCAGGCCTTCCACCGCCGCAATCAGCCGTCGGCGCTGTTCGGCATCGTCCTGTTGCTCGATGTCTTCGAAGGCCTGCTGCAAGTGGGTCATGGCCTCGGAGACTTCGGCGCTGGCCTGGGCTTTGAGGGTGCGCGCCAACAGCGAGGTCAGCAGGCGGATCCGGCGGCCCAGGGCTTTTTCGTAGCCGCGGTGGTCGGTTGGCAAGGCGTCGCGCCTCGCTGATTGCACCGTTCCCGAGTCGTGGGGGAAGTTCATTGGCAGTCCTTCGGAATCATCCAGCATCATCGTGCTCCGTTTCTCCGCCGATTACCACTGGAACCGGGCGATGAGCCAATGGGGCATGGCGCCGATGTCCTGGGCGATCTCCGCGACGGCCGGCAGTCGCTCTGCGCCCTCGGGCAAGCTGGCGAAGTCGCCTTGGTGTATCCCGTCGGTGACGCAGGCCGTGTCGATTCCGGCCCCTATGCCTCCCAGCACATCGTGGGAGAGCGAATCGCCGATGGCGACGATCCGGTTCCGATCGACGCCCGGCATCAGTTCGAAACAGAAGTCGTACATCGCCCGGTAGGGCTTGCCGATGTAGTGGACCTCGCCACCCAGGTCCTGGTAGCGCTGGGCTAGCTCGCCGGCGCTGAAGGTGAGGCCCGAAGGGGAGAATCGCACAGTGTCGGGATTGGCGCAGATCAATGGAAGGCCTCGGTCGCGAGCCGGTACCAGGACTTCGAGGTAGGCGTCCAATGGCTGATGGTCGCTGACGCCCGCCGCCAGAATGAAACCGGCTCGATCAAGGTCCTGCACCGGCTCCAGGTCCAGCCCGTCCAGCAACGACGGATCGCCGTCACTGTTCCAGAACAGGCAGCGCTTGCCCCAGTCGGGCGAGAATGGCGACAGTTGGTGAGCGTATCGGGTACGGAATACCTCGCCGGAGGTCACCAGCTCGCTGTAGCAGCCGGGGTCCAGGCCCATGGCCGCCAAGCGCCGGCGGTTGGCGGCGGCCGGCTTGCCGGAGTTGCTCAGGACCACCACCTGCTTGCCCTTGTCGAGGAGGTTGCGCAGGCAATCCTTCACGCCGGAAAACAGCTTCCGACCGTCGTGCAGCACGCCCCATTGATCCACCAGGAACAGGTCGTAGCGGTCGGCAAATTCGTGTACACCGGCGGCGAACGCGGAACCGCGCCATGACGACGGATGAGCCGGACGTGGCGGATGGACGCCCAGGTGTTCACAGGTGGTGTGGAGGCGGGACATGGCAAGCTCTTCGCGATTGGACTGAGAGCTATGTTAGAGTTTTCAACAATAAAGAAAAGTTAAAGTTTCGTCACATCATCATTTACCGTTATAAATAGATGAACATCAGCCTGAGACAGCTCAAAGTGTTCGAATCGGTGGCGCGGCTGCTGAGCTTCACCCGCGCAGCGACCGAGCTGCACCTGACCCAGCCGGCGGTTTCCATCCAGATCAGGCAGCTGGAAGAGAACGTCGGGCTGCCGCTGTTCGAGAACATCGGCAAGCGCATCTATCTCACCGATACCGGCAAGGATCTTTACGGGGTGTGCGAGACCGTGCTGGGCGCGTTGTCGCGGTTCGAGATGGATGCGGCAGACCGGCGCGGGCTGAAGACCGGCAAGTTGCGGCTGGCGGTGACCACCACCGCTAAATATTTCGTCCCGAGGCTGCTGGGGCCTTTTTGCGAGCGCTATCCCGGCATCGAGGTGTCGCTCAAGGTGACCAACCAGAGCTCCCTCCTGGAGCGGCTGGCGCACAACGAGGACGACCTCTACATCCTGGGTCAGCCGCCCAAGCACCTGGCGGTCAAGGCCCAGCCCTTCATGGAAAACCGGCTGGTGATGCTGGCGCCGCCCGATCATCCCCTGGTGGGACAGCGCAACATTCCCTTGCAACGATTCGCGGCGGAGTGGTTGCTGATGAGGGAGGCCGGTTCCGGCACCCGGCAGTCGACCGAGCGGTTCTTCGCCGAGCGCGGCGTGGCGATCCGGGAGCGCATGACCCTGGGCAGCAATGAGGCGATCAAGCAGGCCGTGATGGGCAAGCTGGGGCTGGCGGTGTTGTCGCACAACACCGTGGTGCTGGAAATTGCCGTGGGTCAGATCGCGGTGCTGGACGTGGAAGGCTTCCCCATCCTGCGTCACTGGCAGTTGGTGTATCCGGCGGAAAAGCGGTTGTCGGTGGTGGCCCAGGCCTTTTTCGATTTTCTCAATGAGCCTGCCGAACCGGTCGCGGGCCCGGCGGTTTGAGCCCCAAGGACGTGATCAGCGCACATCGAACCGGGTCTCGGCGTAAACCGTGTTGCGTTCGTCGACCACCTTGACCGACCACGGGCCGACCATGATGCGATCGATGTATTTGCTGGTTGCCGCATTTTGGGGCGTATGGCGGAGTGGCACGCGGGCATGGGCAATCCGCCGGTCCTTCCAGTACCAGTCGTGGTACAGCACGCGGCCCTTCAGCCCCGAGGTTTCCATGTACAGGAACACCTTCAGCAGGCCTTTCGCGTTCATCCGGAGGGCGCCGCCGAGTTCGTCCACCGGCATGCCGTCCTTAACATCGCTGGTGAGCTGGAGGCGGTGGATGGCGGGGGACCGGATGCGGGCGCCATTCAGCAAGGACGCTGCAGGCGCGGGAGCCATGGTGGCCGGTGGTTGGGTCGTCGATTCCGATGAAGCTGAGTCGACCGGTTCATCGTGTCGGGATGGGGCGGCGACCGCGACCGCTGGGGCGGTCGCACCGCGGCCAGCGCCCGGTGGCGCCGGTAGACCGCCTGGCGGCGCGGTTTCCAGCGCGGGCCTTGCTGCCGTTTCCGCGGGTTGATCGGGTTCCACAGCCGGTGGGTTGGCGATGGAGGCGGAGGCGGTCGTGGGACGGGCTGGCGCGGAGGGTGCTCCGGCGGATTCGGTCGCTGTCGTTGCCGGTTGCCGGACCTGGCGAACGCCCATGACGATGCCGCTCACAGCCAGCGCGACGATCGCCAGGGCGGTGCCGATCCGGTGCCAGTGGTAGACCACCACCTGCGGCGTCGAGGCGGTTGGTGTCGGCGTGGCGGGACGCGGATTGTTGATGCGGATGACGATCTTGTCGGACATGGGACGGGACCGCGGGGATACGGAAGCGGCCGCTAGTATGCGACGGCCGAGCCGTTCCGGGCAATGTTGCCCCCGCGCCGACTGACCGACCGCGTCCCGATGAGACCGGAACGAAAGCGGTCCTGGCCCTTCAGAACACCAGAGTCCAGCCCGGTTCCCTGGCCTGGTCGCGGGTGTAGCTGACCCCGTGCACCTTCAAGCCTTGGGCGTTGATCAGTGAGATGATCCCGCCCTTGTTGGACAGCTCGACCTCCGGGCGCACATGGACGACCCGCGGTTCGCCGGGGGGTAGGGAGCCGGTCAGGGTCTTGCGGTTCTTGCGGGAGTCGGCCAGGCTCCAGCCGTTCAGATCGATCGGCTGCGGCGAGGTGTTCAGCAGGATTACGGTTTCGTCTTCCGGCGAGGTCATCGTGTTGACCTGGGCCGCGAGGATGCGCACCAGGCCGTCGGGCCGATCCGGGGTCGGCGTGGGCGTGGGTGGCGGTTGGGGTACGTCGGTCAGCCGGTGGCCGGTAACGTCGTCGGTATGGATGGCCTGCGACTGGAACTTGAGGAAGATGGCGACCCATTGGTCCTGGCCGGGAAATCTCAGGATCAGTCCGCCGTCCTGCCACACCCCGTCGTCCTTGATAAAGCTGCCGCTGTTGCCCTGGTTCATGTGGATGTCGTGCACGCCCCGGCCGGGGGAGAAGCCGAAGATCTTGTCGCGCACCGATTCCGGTCCCCAGGGTTCGCCGAAGGCATAGAGCCACGCCTGCTCGTCCGCCATGGCGCGCTGGATGTACTGGTCGATGCGTTCGTTCAGGTCGTTGTCGGGTCCGGGCAGGTTGAACGGCAGCGCCGTCATGTCGGCGAAATCCAGCAGGTTGCCGCGAATGTAGTCCAGCGCCGTGCCGGCCGGCCCCGACGGCAGGCGGTGCCAGCCCGGTTCCAGGGGTTCCAGCAGATCGGTGAGGGCATGGCGGAACTGCGGCACGATGAGGTATTGCAGCTCTGACGGCGCCAGCTGCGATTTCACGTTGACCGCGATGCGCCAACGTTCCTGGTCGTCCACCGCGAGGATCTGGTAATGGGGGTTGGAGCCGGTGCCGAGGCGGCGGTCCACCGGCCGGGCTTTAAGGACTCCGTAGTTGGCGAGGCTCATGGGTGTGCTCCCTGTGTCAGTGTTCGAGGTGGAGGCGGCCCGGCCAGCTCTCTGGCGACATCCCGGTCATGGGATCCGAGCAAGCGCCTCAACCGTCAGGGTAGCGAGCGCGCATGTCGGTTTGGTGACCGCCTACCGCAACAGCATGCGTCTGCCGGTGTTCCGAGGCCAGTCAAAATCCCCGCCGGTTCCGTGACATATTGCCTTGGTCTGACGGGGAGGGCTCAGCACTCCGGCACGTTCACCGGGACCTGGATGGCCAGTCCGCCCTCGGCGGTTTCCTTGTAGCGGCTGTTCATGTCGCGGGCGGTCTCCCATAGGGTCTTGATGACCGCATCCAGGCTCACCCGGGCATCGGCGGGGTCGCTCTCCAGGGCGATGTTGGCGGCGGTGATGGCCTTGATGGCACCCATGCTGTTGCGTTCGATGCAGGGAATCTGCACCAGGCCGCCCACCGGGTCGCAGGTCAGTCCCAGGTGATGTTCCATGGCGATTTCGGCGGCCTGCGCGACCTGTTCCGGCGATCCGCCCAGGATCTCGGCCAGACCTGCCGCCGCCATCGCCGAAGACACGCCCACTTCGGCCTGGCAGCCGCCCATGGCGGCCGAGATGGTGGCGTTCTTCTTGAATAGTGTGCCGATCTCGCCGGCCACCAGGATGAAGCGGACGATGTGGTCGTCGCCGATGCCGTCGAGAAAGCACCAGGCGTAGAGCAGCACCGCCGGAATCACCCCCGCGGCGCCATTGGTGGGCGCAGTGACGATACGGCCGAAGGAGGCGTTTTCTTCGTTCACCGCCAGGGCGAAGCAGGAGATCCATTTGTTCACCCGGGTGAAGTCGCGGGGCTGCCGTTTCAGCAGCGCCAACCAGCCGTTCAACGAGTGGTAGTGCTCGGCGCCCAGCAGGCGCCGGTTGATCTCGGCCGAGCGGCGCCGGACCCGCAGTCCTCCCGGCAGATAGCCCTCGCAGTTGACGCCACGAAACACGCTGGCCTTGATCTCCTCCCACAGCGCCAGAGCCTGGGCCTCCACGGCGGCGCGGCTGCGCCAGGCCTGCTCGTGGAGGCGGGTGAGGTCGGCGACCGACAGCCCCAGCCGGTGGCAGGTGCGGACCAGTTCGGCCCCACTGTGGCAGGGGTGGGG
>VEPB01000056.1 GCA_012026715.1 Methylococcaceae bacterium
AGTGGGCATCGAACAGGCTGTTGCGAGCAGCGCTGTCGCGGCCAAATAAGTTCTGGTCATAGTTGTTTCCTTGTGTGAACTCATCGTGGAAAAACCGCCGTCGCCGCTCCGCTCGGAGTGGAAGACGGGGCGCTAGCAAGTGCAAGGTCGCCCGTGGTTACCGAGATCCGGCAGCCACGGAACAACTTTGTTACATATGCAATGCTCGTACCACCATTGCATTACAATGGCTTATAAAATTCTCGCCACGGGCTCTTGAGGGAAATCCCTAAGCTGAATGCGTGAAAACCCGCTATTGGCACGATCGCCATGACAGGGACGCCGGCACAAGTAAGGGCATCGTGAAAGCCTCACGACCAAGCCGATTCACACCGGGTTAAGAAGAGAACGAAGGGATTGATCTACCAGAGGAACGGATCAGCGCGACCCGTTCCGGCGGGAAAAGAAAACGTCACCCCGGCAAGGATTGTCGGGGGCCAGAAGCCATGGAAGGTCGCGATTAAAACGAGCGATTGGATGGCGTGGGCGTCTCGCGTCCGAGTGAACTGGACTTCGGCAGTCCATGCCGGAATGACGGCTTAACTTTACGGCATTGTCCGCAGGGAGGAACTGATGATCGAGGGATTCTGAACTTGTGTGCCGATTCCCAGAAGGAGACGGCTCCTTCTCGGCACCGTTGACCCCATATGCCGGATGACGGTAGCGCCCGGCCGGCTCACCGGGCGCTGCCTCCTTCAGGTTACAGGGCGTCCAATTCCGCGCAGCTATAGGTGAAGGGAACGGAGCCGGGGGCCGGATTTCCCGACGATCCCGGGGCCGGAAAGGCGACCACCAGGGCAGGTGCCGCCGTCGGAACCGCCGCCGTGTCGTTACAGGTCGCGATCAGGGCTTTGGCTTCCTGTTTCCTCGCGATCGCCTGGGTCAGCAGTCGGTTGCGCAGGCCACGGGAAGGAGCGATCTGGGAGAGCGTCTGGTAGTAGTTGGCCGATTCCAGCTTGGCGATGGCGCCGGCATAACCTCCCAGCAGTTTGCCTTCCTTCAACACCAGGATGGCATCCTGGTTCTCCTTGGTGGCGAGCTTGGCCAATTCCCTGGCGCTGCCATTGCTGGCGACGCCCTTGGCCTGGTTGGCCAGACGGTTGGACTGACGGATGTTCTCCAGGGCATTGATGGCCCGCAGGAAGGACGCCACCGCGGTAATCTGGCTGGAGTCCAGCTTGACCCGGCGGTCATGCGACTTGGAGGTGGCAGATCCGGGAGACAGGTTAAAGGCATCGCTGTTGTAGGAGGCGATGGCTTCTTCCAGGGTACTGACCGAATTGTTGTGAAAGTAAGGCGCCGTGTCAGCCGCTTCGATCAGCGGCGGGGTGTTGAATCGGCCGTCGCCATTGCAATTCTGGTCCAAATTGGGTCCGCAATTGGTAAGGGCGTCCTGCCCGAAGCCACCGTCGTAGGCCAGGCTGGGCTCCACCAAGCGGCCGGGGGTGATTTTCATCCGTTCGACCGCGGTATCGCGGGTCGGGTTGGCGAAGGTGGTGGAACTGCGGGCGCCGGCGTGGGAATGGCAGCCGTTGCAGTTGGCGGTATCGCCCAGTTTCACGTTGTCCACGGTAACGGTCGGTCCGCCGGTTCCACAGGTCGGGGCCGGGCTGGGACCGCCGGCTTGCGCCGTGCCATCGGCGCACAGGTTTTCCTTGGTATCGAACAGCGTCTTGCCAGCCTGGGTCAGCGGGTCGAGGAAGGTCAGCTTGTAAAGCGGGTAGTCCTTGCTGCGACCCAGCGACAGGGAATAGGCCTCGATGGCATCCAACTCCGCCGCGGTCGGCAGGCGGAAATCATCCGCGACCGAGTCATTGGGATCGCTGTTGCGGGCCATGGTCTTGGGGAAGTGCTGGATCACCGCGCCGGTGGCGAATTCCCGCAAAGTGCCGGTGCCCGGCGCGCCGTCGCCGGACCATCCCATGGCGCCATCCAGGGCGTTGTCGGCCGGGAACTCGCCATTCTTGTACGGAAGGCTTGCAGCGGTGCTTTCGCCCTTGGAACTGGTGGCCAGCGCCAGCGTGTGGGGAACGCTCCGAAAGATCGGCGTAGCGGCTCCGTCCACATTGGTGAGGATCAGACCGAATTTACGCATGAGGGTCGGATTCTCCAGATCCGCCAGCGCCGGGTCGTACTCCGCCACGAACAGGGGATCGTCGGCCGGCAGCTTGGCGATGTAGTTGGGGTCCAGGGTGAAGTTATTGTCTGCCCGGTGACAGGTGCCGCAGTTGCGGCCGTTGCCGTTGAAGGTTTCGTTGTGGAACAGTTGCCTACCCTGGGCCACCAGCGCGCCGAGCACCGGGGTCAGGTCGGATACCGCATCGGCCATGGCGACCTTCGGCAGCACGAAATCCAGCGGTTTAGCACGCTGAGTGCCGTTATCCGGTTTGTCGCCGAGGGCGGCCATGGGCCACAGCTGGCTGGAATAGTAGAGCTTTGTCATCAGGTCCGGGCTGCCGTGGATCACCACGTTTTCGATCGGCGTCTTGCCTGACCGGGTGAGCACCACCGAGTCGATGGCCAAGCCCGCCAGTTGTTCGCGGGTCAAGCGAGTGTCGAATCCGCCCTTGCCCTGCGCGATGGTGACGGAGCCCACCTGCAGCATCTTGTCCTGGTGGTCCGGCCGGATGGTATTGCCGGGATGATCGCCGTCATCGACGAACCAAAGATCGTAATTTCCGTCTTCCAGACCGGTGCTGGCGAATTGGAAGCCACCATCCATCAAATTGAACTCCACACGGGCGTGCGCCGGCGTGAACTTTTCCGACAAGGCCCGCGAATAGCCCATGGCCATGCGCAACACTTCCGGGCTGCCGCCGCTGCGCTCATAGGTATCCCGCCAGCCGTCGAAGGAGGCTTTCAGGGAGTCCACGTCGCCGTGGCCCAGGCTGACGGATCCAGTACGGTCTGCATCGGTATCCCCGTACCAAGAACTGCCCGCCAGGATTACCGCGATCATGCTGCCAAGCAGCAAAGGTAGTTTCTTCATGTTGTCGCTCTCGTATAAGGAAAGAACAAAGAGCCAAGGTCACGACGGCAAACAATGCCGGCAACCCAAAACCCACAAAAATTACATGGTCACTGGCTCGGTAGTCCGGACAACCGCCTCGGCTCCGCAAGGCGTTCGACTCCCCTTCGGCCGGACAAACTATGATGACGGATCGCTTTTGAACCCCCGGCCGTTCAGAACGCTTTAGCCTTCAGCCGGATTCGTGATGTCCCCCTGATCGGGTCATGACAGCGGGAGATTCCTTCTCGGTGCATCAAGGATGCAGCGCTCGTGCCAAGAGACTGTCTGCCCGCAATTCAACGAAAGACGGGGCGCCCGGCGATCGGACCGGAAGGAAACTGAGCGATATGCCGCAAACATGAGCCAAATGACTTGGCAATCAATCATTTACTGACTAAGAAGGATTTTCACGCCGCACCGGCGTGATCTGCTGGGCACCCCAAGTAAATGATCGGGTTAAATTCCGCAGCATCCGAGGGATATGACTGATTGGATGCGGTCGGTTCAACCCAGGCGATCCTGGTGGCAGGAACGCCCCACGTACCTTTAAAGAAATTTTATATGACATTTCATTGACATGCCCGTTGATGCCGCCGACTCGCATCGGGGTGGCATAGCGCTTGCAATTTTTGCATTGGCAGAAATGCCGATGAGGTATCGCCTGAACGGCCAATTCCGGCATGGACGCGCGGGAGGGGCCTATCAGGGAGCCGGGCGGAGGGTTCAAGCCAACGCGTGGTGCGACGAGGTCGTGCGGTGCGCGATGACCCTCGCCTCAGTAGCCTCGAGATCGCGGATCCTGCGCCCGAACTGGGCCTCGCGGCAGCCCCTGCTGAATCGAGCGTGCTCTGCGTAGCGCCGGGCTGAGACTCGAGATTCGCGCCAGAACGCTAACCCAATACCTAACAATGAGGTAAACAATGAAGTCACGCGGACGACTGCTTCTCGGCGGGCTCCTGCTCGCGGCCGCCCAGGCCCACGCTCACGGCCCTCAACTGATGCCATTGGTGAATGTTCCAATCCCCCCCGTGCCGGGGTTGCTCGACGGAACCGACCCGATCGTCGTAAACCAGCAGAAAGCCATCCAATTGGGTAAGGCATTGTTCTGGGATGCCAATGTCGGCAGCGACGGCATGGCGTGCGGATCGTGCCATTTTCATGCGGGCGCGGATCGGCGGACCAAGAACCAGCTGAATCCCGGAGCCAAGAGTTCGAATCCCACCGGGCAAACCTTCGATGCGCTCGCATCGGGCGCTTCTTCGGGCGGCCCCAACTACACCTTGACCTTGGCGGATTTTCCGCGCTTCGACTACAACGATCCATTCAGCAAGGCCAGCGGCATCAAGCACTCCACCGACGACGTGGTCGCGTCCTCCGGAACCTTCAGCGGCCAATTCAACGGCTCGTCGCGGTTTATCGATCCCAACGACGACTGCGGGCGCAGCACCGATCCGGTATTTCACGTCGGTGGCACCGGCACCCGCAGGGTGGAACCGCGCAACGCGCCGACCGTGATCAACGCCATCTTCAACTACCGCAATTTCTGGGATGGGCGCGCCAACAACGTCTTCAACGGCAGCAGTCCCTGGGGGGATCGCGACCCCAATGCCGGCGTCTGGGTCAAAACGAACGCCCGCACCGTCAACAAAGTCCGCCTCCACCTGACCAACGCATCGCTGGCCTCGTTGGCGACCGGGCCGGCCTTGAGCGATACCGAGATGTCCTGCCGGCAGCGCAAATGGCCCGACATCGGTCGGAAATTGCTATCCAGGCAGCCCTTGCAAAATCAGAAGGTACACAACGAAGACAGCGTTCTCGGCGGCCTCAGTCTGAGCACGCCGGGCAACCTGCAAAATGGTCTTAACACCACCTATAAGCAGCTGGTCATGCAGGCCTTCAACCCCAAGTATTGGGCCTATGCGGGTACCGCCTCCAATGGCGGCGGCGCTGTTTTCGGAAAATCTCCGAGCGGCGTTCCCTACAGCCAGATGGAAGCCAACTTCTCGATGTTCTTCGGCTTGGCGTTGCAGTTGTACGAGGCCACGCTGGTTTCCGATCAGGCGCCGGTCGATTTGACCCAACGCGATCCGCTTACCCACAGTCCCACCTGGCAGGGCTTGGGCTACTCGCAAGCCAAGATCAACACTCTACTTGCCGCGCAGATCAGCTTCGTCGCCAACCATTGCAATATCTGCCATGGCGGGCCGACCCTGAGCGTTGCCGCCCTTGCATTGAACAGCGCCTTGGTGACGCCGACCCCTGGCGCTACCTTCGGACCGTCTTACGCTCAGATTCCCTATGGTCCCCACGCCTTGGGCGAAAAGGCGGGGGCGGCCTATTCCGGGATCGGCCCGGTCATCAGCGTGGTGACTCGCGACAACATGGGGAGCGACGGCGCGCCCAAGCTGGTGGACTTGGGATTTGCGAACACCGGCGTGGCTGATCCGTCGAGCGATCCCGGTGTGGGCGGAGTCGATGACTTCGGACATCCCTTGTCGTTCGCCGATCAATATGTGCAGTACCTGTTGGGCAACAACGCCTCCCTATTCGATCCCGGCGTCAACGCTGTCCGGGTTTGCGATTTCATCGTACCGCTCTCCCTAGATTTCCCCAATTACTTCGATCCCCAGACGTTCTCGACTGACGACGGCCTGGAAATCGACGGTAGCCGCGAAGGCAGTTTGCGAAATCAGGGGTGCGCCAATCGGACCTACGAGGCGGACGTAAACCTGGTCTGGTTCATTCCGACCGTGGCCGCGGCCAATACTGCCCTGGCAGCGGCGCCGGAAAGACTGGCCGTGGCCAAGCAGGCGGTGTTCAAGATTCCCAGCCTGCGCAACATTGAGTTGACGGGGCCCTACATGCATAACGGCAGCATGGCCACTTTGAGCCAAGTCCTGGAGTTCTATGGCCGGCGTGGAAACGTCGACAACCCACTCAAGAACTTCCTGGTCGACTCGATCGCCTTGGACTCGCAGGCCACCCGGGATGGGCTGATCGAACTGTTCAAGACCTTCACCGACGAACGGGTGCGTTACGAGCGTGCGCCCTTCGACCACCCGGAAGTCACGGTGCCCAACGGGCATCCCGGCGACAACCAGAACGCGACGGCGGGCAACCCGCTCAACGCGACTCTGGCCACGGACGACTATCTGGTCATTCCGGCCGTCGGTGCCAGCGGTTCGGCCCAGCCGCTGCCGTCTTTCGACACTTTCTTGACTCCGTAATGCCGGGCACCGCAGGCGCGGCGCTGAACCGCAACGCCTGCGGGCCACCCGAAAGGCGGACGGCAAAATGCGCCTGGACTCGGCGGCGTCCGCCACGGGGAAAGTCACCTTCCGGTTGCTTGAAAACCCGCGGTGACGCGCCGCCGATCCTGGCAATGACGCCCCAAAACACCCAACCCGCCGAATACTTCGGCGTGTTTTCACGATCCATCGTTACCAACCAAGTCGAGGTTTGAATATGTATCTGGCCATGAACCCAAGATTCCGTCCGGCGCGGTCGCTTGCGCTGGCACTGCTTGCCCTTACGGCGACGACGGCCGACGCGGCACTCAGCAGTTACACGGGGTCGGCGACATTGACTTACACCTTCGGCAGCATCGAAAACCTGACGCATCAAGGCGATCTCAGCAATCTGCAGATCACCGGTTCTTTCGAACAACTGGGGGCCCCCTACTCCGATGTAAGCCTTACCGGCGACGGCAGCATCACCGCCAATACTCCCAATCACGGCCCCCTGACGGCCGTGAGTCCGTTCACCTACACCTTTTCGACGTCCGGTGAAGCCAACAACGGGACCGTCAGCGCGTCGCACCTGGGCAGCTACTGGTTGACATTTAACAACCTGGGCAGCGACACCTACCGGATCAACGTCGACCTGGGTTACCAACTGAATGCCGGCGCCGCCGGGCAAGCGGCTGACAGCCGGGTTCACCTGGACTTCTACAACCAGGATTCCTCCTTCAATGGGTTTGCCGAAGCACTGGCGTTCTCGGGCATGACCCCGACCGCGACCGAATCCGGAACCTCCGGGGTGTTCGGCTTCACGCTTGCCCAAGGCGGTACCGAATCCCTGATCGGCGACGTCACCATCACCGGCAATGTGGAGGCGACCGCGGTTCCGTTGCCGCCGGCGATCTGGTTCTTGCTGTCCGGCTGCGTCGCATTGATGAGGTCTCGCCGCTCCGGGAACGCCGCCTGAAGATTCGCTAGGAAGCAGGTGAACGGGCCTACGCGTCCATGGCGTTGAATCAAGCCCGTCTCCCTGCGGGATGAGACCAGTGTGCGATGTTTCGCACCGGATCCTTCCCTGGAACCAAGGTGTAGGGTGGGCCGATGGAGCCTGTCCACCCTACCTTGAGCCGTCGTTTCATCGATAGGTTCCTGGGTAGGGTTCCCTATCCCGGTTTCCGCAGCGCCCGTTGCAGGAAAACCCGGTTTCCCCGCGGCGGATCATCGGGATTTGCCGCAAGCACTGTGTCCCTTCCCGTAAAACATCTCAACGAGCCGACCAAAAATGCACCCATCTATTTGATTTTATTTGATAATATTTCTGGCTCGAATACTGCTTAATATTCTTGCCCAGACTGACTCATCCCAACCCGTTAAATCAGGCCGCTCTGTTCTCCGTTAGGCGGGACCCTGAAGCGCAGGACGACGCCAGGATCGAAGCCAGTGCTGGGAAGCTGCCACACCCGCCGTGAGACGGGGCCGGAAAACCACGGGTCTTGCCTGCAAGACAGCCGGGTCGCCTCCCAAGGTAATGGGGAGTCGCTATGCCCCCTCGGGACGCGCGAACGCATTGCCTGACTGCTTCCGGGATACTCCCGCTTCGGCAAACCGGCGTTGTGTGGTTCATCGACCGGAGAAGGGGAACGTTCCGTTGGCTGTTCATCATCGAAATATCGAGCAACCAAATCTTGTGAGGAATCGCTTCATGATGAAGAAGACCAAATTGGCTCACGCCGTAGCCTGCTCTCTGGCCGGAACCGTATTGTCTTTCGGCGCCATCTCCAATGCGTCTGCTGCGGTGACGACGATGTACAACATGTCGTCCGGTGCCGGGGTCGATGTTTACGGCAACACCGTAGATCCGGTCGCTGGCGGACAGTGGGGATATGGAAATACCGCCGGGAGTAAATATTCCGGCACCGACGGCTGGACCAACGGCGGCGTAGCTCCATCCGTTGGAGATGGAACAGGAGCCACCAAATGGGTCGGGACGACAGGCTTGAACAACACGCCGTTCGGCTACACCGGCGCTCATATGAACTGGGGTTTCGAAATCACCGGCGGCGCGGGCGGCAACGGCACCATTTCCACCCTGGATTCGTTTGCCCGTTACGGCATGTATGCGGACATCGACGTGGCCAAGGGAGCCTGGAGTGCGAACAATACCGGCGCCGTGTTCGGCGGCTGGCGCCACGACCTCGACGTCGGCCTGTTCAAATCCGATACCACGGGACTGGTCACCCTGTCCGCCACCGCTCTAGGGGTACCGAGCGCCAACTTCGGTTTCACAGTCTTCCAGGGCATGGACACCGTGACCGACTACAACCACCACGGGCAATGGAACAACAGCAACAACTGGTATCCGGGGGCTCCGCTTCTGGCCAGCAATTCGTCGCCCTATGCCGCCGGCGGCGCAACGGCCGGGACGGCGCTGCCCACCTCCGCTATCGTGGCTTACAGCATCGGCGACAACCCGACCACCACGGCCGTGAACGAAGCGGCGAACCTGAACACCATTCAGTTCAACGCCGTCGCCGGCCAGTATTACACCATCTTCATCGGCGGCTACCGTAACGGCGACTGGGGCACCACCAATGCCGGCTATTCCCTGCAGATTTCCCAGGTGCCGGTGCCCGCCGCCGTCTGGCTGCTGGGCAGCGCCCTGGCCGGCATGGGCATCATCGGCCGCCGCCGGGACAAGGTAACCGGCTAGTTCGCCGATCGAACCTTACCAGTCAGGGAGTGACGGTCAATGACACAAGCCGCTTTGGCCTGAAAAGGCCGGGCGGCTTTTTTTGAATCCTCGAAAAGGTGAGCTCATGAAATCCAAGCATCTCCGCAGGCTGATTCAGTCGGCGTTGAGCGGCGCGGTCATCGTCGCTCCGGCGTCCTCCGCCTGGGCCAGCATGACTTCTTACAACACGTTCAATCACGATCGATCGGCGCCGTCGGCGTCCGTCTCCGGCAGCAATACCGGCTCCGACTCCGCGACGGACGGCTGGCTGCGGTCCACAGCCGCGACCGAATATTTTTCCGGACACGATGCCAACAACAACCCGACCTACTCGCCGACCCCGGTCGCCTGCCAGACTGACGGCAGCTACTGCGGCGATGGCGTTTCCACGGGAAATGTCTCCGGCGCGGCGGTTCCCTGGGTAGGCAACGATCCCCGGACCGATGCCAACTTCAACTATCTCGGCACCCATCCACTGAACTGGACGG